>DAOWNN010000103.1 GCA_030642585.1 Bacteroidota bacterium
ATACAGAATGGCCGGAGATTATGAAACTCTTACCATTGATGACAGGGGGATGGGAATATATAAGAAAAAAACATCCTCACTGGGAGAGAAAAAATGGGGGGGCCTGATTAAGATAAATGCCCCTGATGGATCCACGATCAGCTATCCTTTTGAGGGGAGTTATATGGTTGCTGCTCCAAATGTGGTTGTTTCACCAACAGCTATGAATGTATTTTATGTTGGAGTAGAAAATCCTGTAAATATTTCGGTCCCCGGTATTGGAGGTTCCCAAATTAGGGCAAGCATGACCAATGGTACAATTGTACGTGGAAAAACAAAAAAATTCAGAGGCAACTGGATTGTTAACCCAAGAAAACCAGGTGTGCAAGCAAAGGTAACTGTTATAGCCAATGTTGGAGGGCAAAGTAAAGCTATGGGGTCAGTAGTATTCCGTGTAAAGCCATTACCCGATCCTGTTGCTAAAGTTGCCGGAAGCAAGGGTGGTGATATTCCAAAAGCACAACTTACTGCCCAAAGAGGTGTTATTGCGGAATTAGAAAATTTTGATTTTGACCTTTCTTTCCGGGTAACCGGCTTTATGATATCCATTACTGACAGTAAAGGATTTACTTTTGATGAAGTGTCAAGCAGCAACCTGTTTACCGCTCCGCAAAAGAGACTGTTGAACCGGTTGAGGCGAAACCAAACTGTTTATTTCAGTGAGATCAAAGCAGTAGGTCCTGATGGGAAAACCCGGAAACTTACTCCTATTGTTTTTAAAGCCAAGTAATTGAAAACTAAAGAATTCTAACTTATGAAAAAGATTATAGGCATATTTTCAATCCTTTTTATTCTTATTGCTTTCTTCTCTCAAAAGGCAGAAGCACAAGAAAAATGGATTTATGAAAAAGAAATCGGCCAAAGAACACCGGCTCCCTATCAAGCTGTTAGGGAAGCAGATGTGATGTGGGCAAAAAAAATATGGAGGATGGTTGACCTGAGAGAAAAAATGAATCACCCTTTGTATTATCCAACAAACCCTATTGGTGACTGGCACAGTTTAATTGATGTTATTCTGGGGGAAATTAAATCCGGAACAGTAAATGCATACGATGCAGCTGAAGGAGATGATATGACAGTTGTGATAACCCAGGCTGATATTGACACAAAGTTTGGTGCTACTAGTGATACAATTGAAGTAGAAGATCCAAATAACCCTGGACTATTCTCTTTGGAAGTTATCAAAACTGAAGCCAGTTCTTCAGAAGTTAAACAATACATTATTCAGGAAGTTTGGTATTTCGACAGTAAATTATCATCATTGCAGGTGAAAATTTTAGGTTTGTGCCCTATACGTATTTCCTACAACACCGATTTGGAATCATATCAAAGAAGAAAGCTTTTCTGGATTTACTATCCTGACTTCAGAACTACTTTTGCCAATCATGAATCCTATAACAGGAATAATGATGCACATCGTATTTCTTACGACGACATATTTCTGCAGCGTCGTTTCTCAAGTTCTATTCAAGCAGAATCAAATGTATATGATAACCGCGATGTTACACAATATGAAACAGGAAGAGGAGCCTTACTTGAATCAGAAAAGATCAAAGAGGCTATTTTCAATATGGAACAAGATCTTTGGGAATACTAATTTTTCATAACTGAAATATATAAAAACTCCCGGCTTGCCCGGGAGTTTTTTTATATAAACTCTTCTCCGGTCTGAACCTTTACATCGTTTACAATCTGCTTAATCGATTGCTCCTCACTCTTTTTACATATCAATAGCACTTCCCCGGTATCAACTACAATATAATCTTTTAGTCCCTGTACAACTACCAGCTTCCCATTAGTGGCATTTATAATACATCCTTCAGAATCATAGCTCATAACCGTATCGCCAATGATGGCATTTCCATTATTGTCCCGATCAAGATGATCATATAGCGAACTCCAGGCTCCAAGGTCAGACCAGCCAAAATCAGCTGTTAGAACAAAGACATTATCGGCCTTTTCCATAATTCCGTAATCAATAGAAATGCTTCTTGATTCTGAGTAGACTGAATGGATATTTTCTGCTTCTCTATTTGGTGCCAAACCAAGTTCTATATCATTAAATAAGGATGCCAATTCTGCCAAATGCAGGTTAAAAGATTGTTCAATTGCTTTAAGTGACCACATAAATATTCCGGCATTCCAATAAAAATCACCACTCCTCAAAAATACTTTAGCCATTTCATAATCAGGCTTTTCTGTAAATGTTTTGACTTTCATTAAATCAGGAACATTGTTATCAACAATCCCTTTGATTCCTTGAATATAGCCATAACCAGTCTCAGGACGACTGGGTTTAATACCTAAAGTCAGCAATGCATTTGTACTTCCGGCAAAATTTAAACCCTGTTTTATTATTCTAATAAATTCTCTTTCATCAAGGATTAAATGATCAGAAGGGGCAACAATAATAATAGCATCAGGATTTACCTGCTTAATCCGGAAATTTGCATATGCAATACATGGAGCCGTGTTTTTCCTCATTGGTTCAAGCATGATTTGAATATCAGCAAAATCAGGTAATTGCTCCTTTATTATATCTCCATACTCTTGATTGGATACAATAAATATATTTTCTTTTGGACAAACATTAAGGAATCTATCAACAGTTTGCTGCAATAAGGTTTTTCCAGCACCTAATATATCCAAAAATTGTTTTGGCATAGAGGCACGACTTAAAGGCCAGAATCTGCTTCCTATACCTCCGGCCATAATAACGCAAAAGTTATTCTTATCCATAAAATTATATTTCATTTTGATTGTTCCAAGTCAAAGATAAAAAAAAATGTAAGCATCTTTGAGATTAGTTCATTGATACCTAAAAGCAAGAACCTGATTAAGCCAGGTACAATGTTTATCATTGTTATCTTATATATAGAACTTTTTGTATACTAATAAACGTGAGGTCGATATAAGGCTGTGTTTAATCAGATGATAATCAATAACCCCGTCCTTTAGGGAGGGGGTAAACAATAATACTAGCATCTGAAATTTAATTAATTTTGTAAATTATTATCAAGTTACAAAATTAATTAAATTTCATTTTAGTACAATTGAACTCCCCCAGGCTGCCATACCGGCAGGCAGGAAGCCTGAGGTTATTGATTATCCGGATGTTATGGGAATCTATGATTTTTCTTACATCGAACTCACGTTAATTATTTTAAAAAGGTCTTATTGCCCGGGTCACTGTATTTATAAATAATTAGTAATTTTGCTAACCAGGTAAATAAAATGAACATTCTTATCCAAATAGGCAAATACTTCATACTCCTTTCCAAGGTATTTGCTAAACCCGAAAAACAAAGTGTTTATTATAAACAAATTGTGAAGGAAGTTCATTCCCTGGGGCTCAACTCAATTGGAATTGTCGTTATTATTTCAGCATTTATGGGTGCTGTAATTACCCTGCAAACAGCCTACAATATGGAAAATCCAATGCTTCCATTATATTTAATTGGATTAGGCTGCCGCGATTCAATGATTCTAGAGTTTTCTTCTACAATGATTGCTCTGATACTGGCAGGGAAAGTTGGATCTAGTATTGCTTCTGAATTAGGAACTATGAGAGTTACAGAGCAGATTGATGCCCTTGAAATAATGGGGGTAAATTCGGCCAGTTATTTAATCTTGCCTAAAATTATTGCTGCTGTTTTTTTTAACCCTATTTTAACTATAATCAGTATTATCGTAGGTGTTTTTGGTGGATGGATTGCTGTACTGGCTACCGGGGTAGTCTCTTCTGAATACTTTATAATAGGTATTCAATATGCCTTTATCCCTTTCTATGTTACCTATGCCATGGTTAAAACCGTTTTCTTTGCTTTTATTATTACATCTGTATCTTCATTTCATGGATATTTTGTAAAGGGAGGGTCCATTGAAGTTGGAAGAGCCAGTACCAAGGCTGTTGTTTACAGCAGTATTGTTATTTTATTATTTAATGTAATTCTTACACAGCTTCTCCTGTCATGATCGAAGCCATAAATATTTCAAAATCATTTGGGAATCTGAAAGTTTTGGATAATATTTCCGTAAAATTTGATCAGGGAAAAACTAATTTGGTAATAGGTCAAAGCGGATCAGGAAAAACGGTTTTCCTTAAATGTTTAGTAGGTCTTTTTGATCCTGACGAAGGCAGTGTAATGTATGACGATATAGTATTTAATAAGCTTCCTTTTAAAGCAAAGAAAAAAATTCGTCAGAAAGTAGGCATGATGTTCCAGGGAGGAGCTCTCTTTGATTCAGCAACTGTATTGGAAAATATAATGTATCCCCTTGATATGTTTACCCAATTGTCATTACAAGAAAAGAAGGAACGAGCCAGGTTTTGCCTGGACCGGGTAGATATTAAAGATGCAGGTCATTTATTTCCTGCAGAAATCAGTGGTGGTATGCAAAAAAGAGTTGCCCTGGCACGTGCCATTGCCCTAAATCCAGATTATCTGTTTTGCGATGAACCCAATTCCGGACTTGATCCTAAAACAGCTATATTGATTGATGCTCTTATTAAAGAAATTACAGAAGAATTTAATATGACAACGATAGTGAATACTCACGATATGAATTCTGTAATGGAAATTGGGGATAAGGTCGTTTTTATATACCAGGGACGTAAATCGTGGGAAGGAAGCAATAAAGATATTCTGGACTCAAGCAACGAAGACCTCAACCAGTTTGTATTTGCAAACAATCTTGCAAAACAATTAAAAAAAATGAGCTCGAATACTTAATTGGAAGATGCCTCTGATGCTATTTTTGCAAAATCATACTTTGCGATTCTACATAATACTCCGGGTTCTCCGGTACTTTTTCATTTTCTTTAGGCACTTTTGAATAATACTCATAGCCCCCAAGCAATACCTTAATATCAGAATATCCGAGCTGCTTTAAAAGCATCCATGGACCATTTGCCTCTGTCTGAGTATTCGCATATATCACAATCGTAACTTTGTCTCTGGTATACTTGTCAAATGTTTTTAAGGTTTCGTCAGATAAAAGCTCAGTTAAAGATATATTTATGGCATTAGGCACATGTCCCTTAACATACTCGTAAGGATCCCTTATATCCACAAAAACAAAAAGAGGGTTATTCTCTTTTGCATATAACATTGCTTTTTCGGGTGTTAATTCTCCCTCCTTCAATAAGATGCTTTTTAAGATCTCAGCTGAGTTGCTTTTATAGATATGCACGGGCTTGCTCATTGTGATTAAACCAACAATAATAATTAATACAAAAGCTATTAGTGCAAATGTTAAACGCCTGGGATTTTTTGCATGAAACATGATTTCTTAAAATTTTAAATTTATTATTAACATCCTCCTGCCACAACCGTTTTCTTCTTTCTTCGAACACGGGGAACCTGATCGGCCACAACATCTGATTTAATGCTAATAGATCCTCCAACAAAATACTGACATGCACCTCTTCTAAAATCATATAAGGCAAACTCTTCATCAGGAGAATATTCAGATGGCTTTTGAGGCATTAAAATTGTTTCTGCCCAGGTATTTAATCCTCCCCTCATTACATACAAATTATCCAATTCATGCCTTGTACAAATTACCCAAACCTGATCAGCAATTACATCAGAGTTTGAAAAGAAAATAACCTTCATTCCTTCAATATCCAAATAATCTATCCACTTAGGACAAATTATTCCAATGGAGTCGACGAGTTCATCCAAAGGAATATTCATTGCTCCCGGGAGAGAAAAAGATCCATACTGATCAGATGATCGCGTATCTATAAGAAACAGCGTAGGATCAGATTCAATAATCAGTTTTGCTACCTGGTCGGTAGTGACAAATCTGGATGGGTTATTCATTTTATAAAACAGCAGTTCAGGAGAAATTTCCTTGATGTATGATTTTTCAGGAAAGAACAAAGCCCCAATTCCAAGGGTAAGTATTAAAATAATTAAAAAATAATATGTCTTATTCATTAGTGCTGTGTATTAAACTTCATTTTTTGTTACTCTTTTCTGTATCCATGAGACTAGAATGAATGCCGAAATCGTAGCTACAATAAATAGAAACGCAAATAAGCCTCGCGAAATTCCAAATGTATCCATAACTGTTACCGGGCCCAGTTCACCACCATAATAAATACCTTCAATCAGCGGAAATGCACTTGAAAAAATAAAGATGCCCAGGAATAATCCGGCTGTAAAAAATACTGCATCTAGTTTTCCTATTGCAACACCGGTAAAACTGGTTCCTGGGCAATATCCTCCCATAATAAACCCTAAGCCCATAATAACTCCTCCTACAATGACTGAAGTTAAAAAGGTAGGCAATATAAATATTTGAGAAATATCGATCCAATTCATGTAGTCAAAATAAACCAGGCCGATCATTGCCACCATTACAGCTGTCATAAAAACTCTTAGAACTACAAAATCATAACCATAAAACACCCCGGCTAATCTTCTTGAAGATGAAAAACCACTTGCCTCAAGAATGTATCCAAATGCAACACCCAAAAGCAGAGCGATAACAAAGTTCCATTCCGGATTAATATAACCTTGACTAATTAGAGGTCCCATAATATATATATTTTCAATTTATTAAAACCCATTTTACAAAATGATAACTAAATCCATAATTTTCTAAAAAAATAAGCAAAAAGATAACCAGACCCGAAAATAAATATCATAGCCAACAAGCCGGCTGTTGCCATAGTGGCAGTACCATTTAAAGCTGCTCCACTGGTACAACCTCGTCCAAATTGCGATCCAATACCAAAAAATACTCCCCCTAATGTTGCAAAAATAAGTCGTGTTTTGGGAGTAATTTTCGGAGAATGTTCAATCCTGAATTTTTTTACACGCCCTGCAATAAGTCCTGACAGGAAAGCACCTACAAAAATTCCAATTGTTTCGAAAACCAACCAATTATTCATAGGATGGTGATCATCACTTAAAAACTTGCTGTAGTAAGCCTGATTTTCAGCATATGTAGGTGCAACCTGGTCAACGGCCGCTACTATTGTGCTCTTTACAGCCCCGGTTGCCCCTAATCCTCTACCAGTAATATACACCGTTAATAAGACAGTTAAGCCAAGTAGTACCCCTCCAAGGTATGGATTGATGTATTGTTCGCTTCTTTCTTCTAAATTCTTCATCTGTATATTATTAATTACTAAATAATTTTCAATATAAATAACGGGTTACCTGTCCGGCTTCAACCATGATAAGTCGAAACATTAACCCTCCGAATATGATCAATCCTGCAGGAATGGCTACCGGAACTTTAAATCCCCTCAATTCGAGAATTTCAAGAATTGCAGGAAAAATTAAACCCAGAATGATCACAAAAACCCAGAATGAAACGGTAAATTCTCCACCAAGAAATAAATATGCAGCATTGATCTGAACTTCGGTAGAGGCAAGAAAACCCATAAACAAGTGAATAATGAAAAATAATTCCACTCCGATAAGTATCAGGTCTATCTTGCTAAAAAGCATTCGTTCAGCATGATTTTTTGACATCCACATAATGGTTGCAGCTCCCGTGGAAAGCCCTGAAGTTAAAAATAAGGGGCCTAATAAAGATGTGTTCCAAAGAGGTCTGGCGTTAAATGCAGACAATAAAATTCCAGTATATATTCCCAGTATAACAGAAAGGAATATTAATGCCCATGCTAT
>DAOWNN010000248.1 GCA_030642585.1 Bacteroidota bacterium
AGGAAATATTAGAAAAATGCAAACTTTTCTTGACAGGGGAATTGTGGATGGGAGAGAAAATGTTCAATATACCTTGCCTATTGGTAATAAGTTTCAAAACATGAATGAGCAAATTGGAAAAACTATCGAGCTAACTTTCCAGGATGAAATTCATTGTGTTTTCTGTGGGAGAAAGACAAAAACCTCTTTTGCTCAAGGCTATTGTTATCCCTGTTTTACTAGCCTTCCACAAACTGATGCATGCATCATACGGCCGGAGTTGTGTGAAGCTCATAATGGAATTTCAAGGGATATGGAATGGTCAGAAAATAATTGTTTGCAGGATCATTTTGTTTACCTGGCTATCTCCAGCGGACTTAAAGTGGGTGTTACCAGAAGCTCAAATCTACCTGCAAGATGGATAGATCAGGGTGCCAGGAAGGCAATTAGACTAGTAAAAACACCTAACAGGTACCTTGCCGGAACCATTGAGGTAGAATTGAAAAAGAATTTTCAAGACAGGACGAACTGGCGAGAAATGCTAAAAAACAGAATTGATAGCAGTGTAGATTTGAGCTTAGCAAAAAAGCAGGCTATTGATCTCCTGCCTGATCATATGAAGGACTATGTTACAATGGATAATGAGGTGGTTGAAATATCTTATCCTGTTCAGGTTTATCCTGAAATGGTAATAAGTATAAACCTGGATAAAAATCCTGATTTTCAAGGGAAACTTGTAGGAATTAAAGGTCAGTATTTGATCTTTGAAGGGGGCTATGTGATCAACATTCGGAAATATGCAGGATACTTAATCAAGCTTGGAATAGAATAAATATCAGTTTATGGAGAATAGTAGTAAAGAAAAAAACAGACTTTGGTTAAGTTTTGCTTTTCCTTTACTATTCCTTTTGCTTATCTGGATGGTATGGTTTGTAGAAATTAGTTTAAACCTGGATTTTTCCAGATATGGGCTTTTCCCCAGGAAGTTGAGTGGTTTGAAGGGGATCTTGTTTTCTCCGCTTATTCATGCCAATTTCAGGCATCTGGTCGACAACTCTATTCCCTTGCTTACCCTGATGGGTGTGATTTTTTATTTTTATCCAAGTCTTGCTTTCAGAATTTTTTTCCTGACCTGGCTTATGTCTGGTATCTGGGTATGGTTTGGAGGTCGTGAAGCATACCATATTGGGGCAAGCGGATTAATTTACGGATTTGCAGCTTTTTTATTCCTGAGCGGAATTATTCGCAACTACATACCCCTACTTGCGATATCCCTTCTTGTGGTGTTCCTGTATGGCAGCCTTGTATGGGGAATTTTCCCCATCAAAGAAGATATTTCATGGGAATCACATCTATTAGGATCTATTGCCGGTGTAATTCTTGCTGTTCATTATCGGAAGTTTGGTCCCCAGGCAAAGAAGTATGATTGGGAGGATGAGGAAGACAGCGAGGAAGAAGATCTTGAAAACCCGGATCAGAATTTCCTGGATGAAGTACAGTAAACATTTAAAGGTTTATCATAAGTCAAGAAATGTAATGTTTGTAAATGCCTGAATATTAGAATTGAATCTAAATTTAACTACGTAGTATACTACGTAGTTAAATTTACAAATTCCACCTTCAACCTGTAAGTGACAGCAATATTGGTTTGTATTTCATCTCCTTTTGATAAATTATTTTAACATAATGTTGTATATATACAATATAAAGCATATATTTACAACATGAAGTCAAGAAAACTATACAACAGAATTGCTTTGTTAAGACTGGAGCGAAGAATGAGTCGTCAGGAACTTGCTGATAAAATTGGTGTAAATTTTCAGACCATAGGTTACCTCGAGCGAGAGGAATATAATCCAAGTCTGGACCTTGCTTTTCGAATAAGTGAGGTATTTGAACTACCTATACCGTTTATTTTTTCAACTGCTCCATTAAAAGCATTAAGCGATGAATTATTGAATAGAGAAATTAAATAATTAAAGAATCATGGAAAAATCTACTTTTATGAACAGGCCTAGAACAATGATAGTTTTTAATGCTATCACAATATTAGCTATAGTGGTATTGTTTGAGTTTCTGAAGTTTGCGGAAAACAAAATCTTGTTGGCCGGCTTTGAATTATTAATCGTAATAGCGGCAGTTATTACTTTTTATATGGCTTATTGGCAAACTGGATTATGGAGGCTATCACATATAAAGACTGAAAAACTTGATGAAAGGGAGATTAAATTGGTTTCTGATTCATTGAGAATATCTTATAGTGTGTTTACCATACTAACAATACTGATTATTTATGCTTTTGCTGTGATTGAAAAAGGTCCCATTGATGTTGTAATTGCAGCAGGCTTATTGTATTTTGCTCATATACTACCATCTGCTATCCTTGGCTGGCGAGGAAAAAATTTCTAGAAAATGGAAATCCCCGAAAAACTTTATATTAAAACCTGGGATGATGTAAGAGCAGAGAGTGCGGACTACAGAGCGATAATAATGGGTTAACCCTTCCAGTTCCAAAAGTATTAAAAGGGTTGATATAATTTTAGTATGACAGAAAATATTATTATCAGGTCTGAAAGAGAAGAAGATTTTTCAGCAGTATACGAGATAAACTGTAAAGCTTTTGGTACAAAAGAAGAAGCTTTATTGGTGAATAAATTAAGAAAATCCGGTATTCCGTTAATTTCATTGGTTTCAGAACTTAATAATAAGCTTGTGGGTCATATTTTATTTTCACAGGCACATATTGTTTCAGAAAATTCAAGGATTGAAATTATGGCCCTGGCCCCAATGGCTGTGATGCCTGAGTATCAGAGGCAAGGTGTCGGGACAGAAATGGTTAAGAAGGGATTAGAACTTTGTGCTCAAAATGGCTATAGAGCCATTGCAGTTTTGGGTCACCCGGAATATTACCCCAGATTTGGTTTTGAACCATCTGTAAATTTTAATATTACATGCTCTTATGAAGTTCCCGAGGATGTTTTTATGATCATGGAATTGAAAGATGGATTTTTGAACTCTCTTATTGGCCGGGTTAAATATCATAAATTATTTGATGAGTTGGAGTAACCAGTAGTATAACCTCCAACTACCAATTTCCGCTAAATCATGAATTCTGCAAAATCCCAGGTTTACAGAAGGTCTAAAATGACAAGTATTTATATACTAGTGTCTGAGACAGCTCTGGAAATAATAAAAAACCCCTAATGCTTGGCATCAGGGGTTTACTGATTTTTTAAAAAGAATTATTTTATTTATTCTTTAAAGGTTTTACAGGATATTTACTCATCATATTATTGGCGGTCTTTTTGATACTTTGTTCCTTAGCCTCACTGGTCTGATCCTGGTTTAAAGTTCTTGATCCTATAGATTCCCAGATTAGTTGTTCCTTTTTTGCATCATAAATGTCAATGATCAATGTACCTACGGTGTAATCATATTCATTATAAGAAGTGTATGAGGTTCCCATTCCATGCCCCGGGCCCCAGCCATACCTTGGTCCGTAACCATAATATCCACCATAACCACCACCATACATGCCCATAGAAGTTGATGTGGCACTATAACTGGTTTTTTCCTTAGTAACTATATAAAGAGTAACGATCAGATCACCACCTTCTTCAACTAATTTCATTCCCCGTTTACTAAACTCTTTTCCAAAAGCAGATTCAATTCGCTTTTTATTGAATGGATTTAGGATTTCATCACTTTCCTCTGCCCATCCATAGTATTCAAAAGTGGTGAATTTTGAGAAATCAACAGATTTATCATAATCTACTACCACCTTTAATGTATTGCAGGCAGAGAACATCATAACACTTAAAAGAATAATACCAATTGTAACTTTTGCTTTCATTGAATTTGTTTTTTGATTTAGCTGCAAATATAATATAAAATCATAAGATATAACAAATATGAATATTCATCCTGGACACATAATTTAAAATGGATGTTGTCTATAAAGATAACACCCTACTAAGTTATATTTAGCGGACTCACGAAAAACTATAGGATTACAAATTCCTGGTTTTTAGGAGTTGAGCTATTTGTTCAGGATAATCTTGCATCTCAATTAGCTGCTCAATAATTTTTCTGCTTTTGAGTTTTTTTAGGTATCGCTCAACTTTCATAACCTGACCTCTATCTTTGGAAATAGGAAAAGCTGCTTTTAAGATCCAGGGTCTGTGTTTGCTGGTGTATGTATTGAAGGGTTTGGTGTTATGTTCAACAAGCCTTCTGTCAGG
>DAOWNN010000045.1 GCA_030642585.1 Bacteroidota bacterium
CTGATCGTGGATCCATCAGGGGCATTTATCTTAATCAGGCCCCCCCATTTTTTCTCTCCCAGTGAGGATGTTTTTTTCTTATATATTCCCATCCCCCTGTCATCAATGGTAAGAGTTTCATAATCTCCGGCCATTCTGTATTCTATACTGCCATTGGCGGCTGTAACAGTCTCATATTTACCAACCTGGATGTTTGGTTTTTGTGTTGAGTCCATTGCCGCAATAAACACTTTTGCCTCATAATCACTACCACTTGTTATGTGATTTGAGCCGATAACTGTAGGGACCAGTTTGTTTACCCTGATATCTGCTGCACCAATTTGGCTGAAAAAGAAGCCAAGAGCATCTGCTTCAGCATTTCTAACATCGTTTTGTATTTTTGATAAAATGGTAATCACAGCAACCAGGGGTAAAGTATGAAAATTATGAATTTCCCACAAAACACTTTGATCGTGTTCCTTTACATCAGCGGTGTGTAAACTATTCTCAATGCTTGTCATAACATTTGGATGTCCTTCTCCAATTTGCTCCAGCAGGAATTCCCTGTAATCAATAATTGCGGCTTTCAGATCAAATGCTTTTCCATTATTATTAGCACCAATAAGTATTTCAGAAGGAATGTTGGTGTCATCAATGTTTTTAATTGATTCTGTATCCACATGGCCATCCACAACTGATTCAGGATCCTTTACCATTACAATCTCAACTTTTAAGGATTGAATGTATTCATATAGTTCATCAGAACGTTCTCGCACCGAACGGGCAACTTTTACCCACGGCCCGGCTTTAGCTGGATTGGCCAAAGCTTTTTCTTCAAAATCTGCATAAACAATATTATTTTTTTGCATAAAATTAGCCGTAGTTTTTACAAGTCCTTCGTCTACCCTCTTGAATGCTTCGACGGCTTCTTTAGATACATTTAGTGCAAGCAATGCTGTAAGCACCAAATACATCATTCCTATCATTTTTTGTCTCGGAGTTTCTTTTCCGTGAGCCATAGCTATAATTTATTTATTAAGAAGACTGAATTATTTACTCATTACATTCATTGCAGCAAGCATATTCCCATAAATTGTATTTAAGGCAGAAAGATTATCACTGAGCTTTGTTACTTCTTCCTTATACCTCTTTGTATTATCAGCCGAACTTGTTAAATCCTCCATCACCTCTTTTAATCCTTCGTATAAAGCTTCAGTACTCTTAAGGTGTTCATTGGTTCCCTGGAGTTGAAGTTCGTAAACAGCATTCAATGCAGCCAGGTTCTTGTTTACAGTTTCAAGATGATCACCATAGGATTTGCTACCATCTTCAATATTGGTAAATGATTGAGATAATTGCTGATAGCTTGAACCAGATTCAGTAATAAGATTGGCAGTTTTATCATATGAATCAGACAAACGCTCCACAGAAACTTTCAAATTCTGGGTTGACTCAACATATGATTCTGTGTGATTGTTAATGGTATCTGCAGCTTTTTGTACGTTTTCTACATAATTATTGCTGGCTACTGCTGCATCTGAAATATCAGTGAGATTTTCGGTAGTATTATTAAGGTTTTTTAAACCATCACCCAGCTTTCTGAATAAATCCGGGGTAATTTGAGCATTTTCAAGGAGGCTGTCAAATTTTTCAATAGCAGAAGAGCTACCACCAACAGGTCTGTGATACTGTTCCATGTCTTCATCATCTGATAAGCCTGCAAGCTCAGGATAGACCAGTGTCCAGTCAACTTCTTCATGCAAAGGTTCGAATGCGGAGAAAAAGAAAATGACAGCTTCAGTCATGAGTCCAACAGTAAGCATTAAACCCGCTAAGGGCCAGTGTTGAATTTTAAACAGCGCACCAATAATTACAACGGAAGCTCCAAGTCCGTAAAGTTTTGCCATAAATGCTTTCCAGCCGCTACTTTGTACAATTTCGGTAATATTCATAGTAGGTGTAGATTTGATTATTTATTTTGAAATCTATTAATTTACTTTTATCATCTTAGGCCCATGTAAGACCTGACATTCCTAAATCCTATGTAAGACTTTGCAGAATCCTGATATTCATAACTTCGTGTACTTGTTTGAAGATAATATGCAATATCTTTCCATGATCCACCACGAATTGCTTTTCTTTTCATAATTGCAGGATCATCAGGACGTGCATTATGTTGATAGATTGGATTCATATCATGGGTGAATACGTAGGAAGACTCATCATAAGAGCTAGATGTCCATTCAGATACATTCCCTGCCATGTCATATAAACCAAAATTGTTTGCTTCATAGGAAGCAACCTGGTTTGAATGTAATGCTCCATCATCTACATACCTTCCTCTCAGAGGTTTGAAGTTTGCAAGAAAGCATCCCTCGTCATTCCTGGTGTATAAACCACCCCATGGATACATGGAGAAATCAAGACCACCGCGTGCAGCATATTCCCATTCAGCTTCAAGAGGGAGTCTGTATTCCTGAACAAAAGCATCACCTTGTTGTGAAAGAAATGCGTTTAAATATTGTGTACGCCAGATGCTGAAAGCAGATGCTTGTTTCCAGGTAACCCCAACAACAGGGTAATCATCAAATGAAGGATGCCAGAAATACATATTTGCCTGGGGTTCATTATAAGAGAAAGTATAATCACGAATCCAGACCAAAGTATCGGGGTAGCAATTTATCTCGTTGTGAAATACAAATGCACTCCTATCCTGGATTTGGATTCTCTGACCTTCCTGATCATATACCTCCCCTTCATAAGATTCTGTTTTATAGTTATAGCGGCTGGACTCTAAAGCTGCCTGTCTCAGGTCTATCCAGAAATAGGAATAGATCAGTTTCCTGGAATCAATTTCTTTTTTCCCGAAAAACCTCTCCTGCGGGGGGTAGTACATATCTTCGAGGATATCTGTTATTTCAGGATTATCCCTGGCATCAATTTTTGTTTCCCAATCAATTCTTGGCGGATCATAGGGGTCTCCATTTTCATCTACTTTAAAGAATCCTTCAATCTGGGCATCTCCAAGCATAAAACGCATGATGGAATCTCTAACATAATATACAAATTGACGATATTCATTGTTTGTAATTTCAGTTTCATCCATCCAGAAGGCATCTACAGTAACTGTTCGGCTCATTGCATTCATAGACCAGGCAACATCCTGATCACTGGGGCCCATATTAAAACTTCCCTGGGGGACAAATGCCATGCGATAGGGGTCGGGTTCAAACCATTTCTTACGGCCCTGAACGCCTACAAGTTCGCCGTTGTATGATCCACTTCCACAGCTACTTGCTATAATTATGATAATAAATCCTATTATTGATAACTTTTTCATGGTACTACAAGGTTTAATATTGCAAGTAAGACAAATTTTTTAAAAAATCATAGAAATCTAACACTTTTATATCGCCTGGGACTTCTTTCCATTCCTAAACTAAAACAGTAATTAACCATAAATTCATGACTTCCTGTAGTGCCCTGAATGATGTCGGAAGTAGGAAATTCATAAGCATATCCTAACTGAATACCATTAAATAATTGTATTCCAAGCATGCCAACAACAGCTGCGCCCACTTTGTAAGAAACGCCACCCCAGAATTTTTTATTGTATAAAGTATTAGCATTTAAAGTAATTTCTGATGTGGCTCCATCTGAAAGAACCTGAATAGAGGGCAATATCTCAAACAAAGGGTTTGGTAACTGGAAATTATATCCGGCTGTAAAATAATAGTGTCTTGTTAAAAAAGGACTTCCTTCTGAATATTTAAACTTGGGTTCGTTCAGATGTGTACTTGAAAGGCCGACATATAATTCATCAGTTTTATAAAACAATCCAAATCCCATGTCAAACACAAATACACTCTCACTATTTGCAGGAATTAGTGGGTCTCCATTGACATCAGTATGATGATCACTATCTGGAATAAACCACTCAGGCTCAAGAGATTGATTGTACATTCCAAGGTTTATTCCAACTCCTAATTTGCCTGGTCCAAGATCAAAGCGGTATGCATAAGATCCGGAAATATTCAAATTCTTATTAAATCCGGCCTGATCGTTCATAATAAATAAACCAACTCCACTGCTGATACCAAAGGGTTTCACAGCAGCATTTATATGAAAAACCGTACTCGAAGGAGCTCCGCTAAAACCAACCCATTGTTGACGATTTAGCAGAGTGGCACAAATCATATCATTACTTCCTGCATACCCTGGATTTATGGCCATTTGATTGAACATATACTGACTGAATTGAGGGTCTTGCTGAGCCTCTGAATTCACTGCGAATAAAACCATCAGAGAAATAAAAATCAACTTTTTCATAAAATCTTTACGTCTTTACTTAAGTTCAATATATGTAGTTACGTAAAATAAGCAAAAATATTATTCTCAAACAAATTTTCCTGCTCCTGAAACTTAATAATAGCCAGCAATTCCCTTATACATAAAAAGGCACCTTAAGGTTACCTGAATTTGGTGGAAAATTAATTAATTCTTTGGAAAGCTTTCCACCAGCGATCTGGAATTTCCTGTTTTCCGGCCTTCAAATAATCCTGATAAGAGCAGGAAATAAGCAAAGTGGACTTATTGTCTTTCCTGAGCAAAGGGATTTCTATCCACCATCTGTCAGTTTGCTCACTTTTATAAAAAGCTAAATCCTGTTCAATAGAATCAAGACTAACTATATATTTGGTAAAATTTTCTGAATCCCCAGGTTTTTCAATCTTTTTTTGCGAAAATCCTTCAATAAAATACCATATTACCTGGGCTCCAAGGTGAGCAGATTGATTATTATGGTCAAATTGTGGATTTATCTCTGATAATATGAAAGCAGAGAGTTGATCACTGATTCCGGCATACTTTGCTATCTGACAAATTTCTTCTCCATAAAACCCATTTGGAGATGGATAGTAATGCCCCGGAGCATCAGATTGCCTTACCACACTCATATCCAAACTTACAAGGTCAGCATCTCTAAGTACAGGTTCCAGGTTTCTCAAATCAGATCTTGCTTCACCCAATCGAATAATGTCAAAATATAAATTCTTAAATAATTCAAGATCGTCAGGGTCGGTAAAGTGTACCTGATGCCCAATATTGGAATAGCTGGATAAAAATTTGGTTTTTCGGCTTATAATATGTTGCAGGTAATTACCAGAATTCATTTTTTTGCTTTTCGTCCGAAAATCAATTTTAGAATCAATACTTACCAGATTAATTGGTTTATGTAAATTTTCATACGCAAGCAAAGCACCATAAGTAATATCCTGAGAGCCTCCAACCATAATGGGAATGATGTTTTTTGAAAATAATTCAATGAGAACATCTCTTAAGCCAAAATAACTATCTTCTGCAGAGGGTCCCAATTTTAAATTACCCAAATCAATGATTCGTGTCTTTTTCCAGGGTTTATATAATTTATAAAGGTATTGTCGTATTTTGTTTGGAGCAAGGGCGCTACCGGTATTTCCGGAATTTCTATCTTCTGGTACTCCAATCAGAGCAATATTGAAGTTTTCTATCTCTTTGATTTTTCCATTTGAAGTATGAATAAAAATATTTCTGCCAAACTCCTTCTGGGGAATAAGAATGTCAACAGACGTTTTTTCCAGACTAACAGGATCAAAATAATCATTCAGGTTCATTATAACCAGGGTGTTTTATGACTTTCTTTTGCCAGATTTTTTATTCTTGCTATTTGCAATAATACTCAAACAATCCTTAAGACTCAATTCTTCAGGATTATAATTTTTAGGGATTTTATAATTCTTTTTCTCATAAGAGATATAAGGGCCCCAACGTCCGTTAAGTATTCTCAAATTTTTATTCTCAGAGAAAATTTTAATTTCTTTTTTACTGTCTTCTTTTCTTTTTGTATTAATGATTTCAATGGCTCTTTCACTATTAATAGACAAAGGATCATCTTGTTTTGTCAGAGAATAGAATTTTCCATCATGACGTATATATGGACCGTATTTACTTATAGCAACAATCATGCTATTTTTTTCAAAATCTCCAATTTCTCTGGGAAGTTTGAATAAATCAAGAGCCTCTTCAAGACTTATTGTTTCAATTCTTTGATTTTTACGAAGACTGGCAAACCTGGGTTTATAATCTTCCCTGACTTTTCCCAGTTGTGCCAGAGGGCCATACCGGCCAACCTTAACCAGAACTTCTTCGCCTGAATCAGGATCTACACCAAGTACTCGTTCCCCGGTAGTTTTTTCAGATTCCTTTAAAGTTTTTTCAACCCTGACATGAAAATCTGAATAAAACGTATCAATCATTTTCACCCATTCCAGATTACCAGCAGCTATTTCATCAAATTCTTTTTCAACCAGGGCTGTGAAATTATAATCCATGATGCTTTTAAAATGCTCTATTAGAAAATCATTAACAACCATCCCGATATCTGTTGGAACCAGTTTTGATTTTTCTCTTCCATACTTTTCTCTTTTTTTACTTTCCCTGATTTTGTCCTCAGTCAGTTCGTAGACTATAATATCTCTTTCATTTCCGTCAAGATGTTCTTTAACAACATAGCCTCTGTTTTGGATGGTTGAGATAGTAGGAGCATAAGTGGATGGTCTGCCAATTCCCAGTTCTTCCATTTTTTTTACGAGACTTGCTTCTGAATATCTAAAGGGAGGCTGCGTAAATTTTTCAGAGGCTGTTATCATTTCATAATTTAACTTCTCACCTTCCCTTAGGGGAGGAAGAATTGTTTTTGAGCCATTCTCAATATCTTCGTCTGTTGTTACAGAATACAATTTTAAAAAACCATCAAATTTAATTACTTCTCCTGTTGCGGTAAACACATCAGACATATTAGAAATTGAAATTGTGGCAATTGTTTTTTCAATTTCGGCGTTGCTCATTTGTGAAGCCATTGTACGTTTCCAAATAAGATTATACAATCTTACTCCTGCTGCCGGGCCATCAATATCTTTGTTTTCAATGTAGGTGGGCCGAATAGCCTCATGTGCCTCCTGGGCTCCTTTAGTTTTTGTTTGATATTTCCTGAATTGATGATATTTGCTGCCAAACTCTCCTTCAATAACTTTTTTTACGGTATTTAAGGCCAGGGAAGAAAGATTAACAGAATCAGTTCTCATATAAGTAATTTTCCCGGCTTCATATAGTTTTTGTGCAACTGACATAGTTTGTGCTACTGAGAATCCTAATTTCCTCCCGGCTTCTTGCTGTAGTGTTGACGTGGTAAATGGAGGAGCAGGAGATCTTTTCAGGGACTTTGTTTCCAGCCTGACAATTTCATAAGAAGCCTGACCACATTGTCTTAAGAAGCCCTGAGCCTCGATTAAATTCTTAAGCCTTCGCGAAAGCTCTGCCTTAATTTCCACTTTCTTTCCATCAGAATCTTCAAAACTAAAGATTGCACTTACTTTAAACGAGGAACTGGTTTTGAAGTTCAGGATTTCCCGTTCCTTCTCTACCAGTAAGCGTACTGCAACAGACTGAACACGTCCGGCTGAAAGCGAAGGTTTAATTTTCCTCCAAAGCAAGGGGGAAAGTTTAAAGCCCACAAGACGATCTAAAACCCTTCTTGCTTGCTGGGCTTGAACTACATTATAATTTATTTTTCTTGGATTATCAACGGCATTCCGGATTGCATTTTTGGTAATCTCATGAAATACAATTCTTCTGGTATTTTCTTCAGTCAATCCCAGGACTTCGGAAAGATGCCATGCAATTGCTTCCCCTTCCCGATCTTCATCAGATGCCAACCAAATTAGTTTTGCACTTTTCGTAAATTTCTTAAGTTCGCTTACAATTTTTTTCTTATCCTCGGGCACAATATAAATGGGTTTATATTGGTTTTTTATATCTACACCAAAGTCTTTTTTTGCAAGGTCTCGAATATGCCCAAAGCTTGATTTTACAACGAAGCCTTTGCCCAGAAACTTCTCAATAGTTTTTGCTTTTGCCGGAGATTCAACAATAACGAGATTTTCACCCATTTCTAATGATTTAATAAAAAAAAACATTCAAAAAACACCACAAAGAAAAGTAAATAGCTAAGTAAGTTCAAAATTTATTTTTAATTATTATTATTTTTGAGCCATAATAATATAAATATGGATACTAAGAAGTCTAAATATAGAGCAGGAATTATCTGGTTTTGGATACTCTATTCGATTCCCCTTGTACTGATCGTAGTTTTATTTGTATTGATCTCAAATGAAAAGCTAGGTACTATGCCTAGTTTTGAGGAATTAGAAAATCCTGAAAATAACCTGGCAGCAGAAGTATTTACCGAAGATGGTGTGCTGATGGGAAGATTTTATGTTCAGAATCGCGTGTGGTGTGATTATGAAGAGATTTCGCCATATATTATTGATGCCCTTATAGCTACTGAGGATATTCGGTTTTATCGTCATTCCGGTATTGATGTCAGAGGTCTGGGTAGGGTGTTGATAAAAACAGGACTAATGGGACAAAAGCATTCCGGTGGCGGGTCCACAATTACTCAGCAATTAGCAAAAAACCTTTTTCCACGTGATACAACAAGGTACAAAACAAGTATTTCAAGAAAAATAAATCTGGGAATTACTAAATTTAAAGAATGGCAAACTGCAGTAAAACTTGAAAAAAGTTACTCTAAGGAGGAAATCATGACCATGTATTTAAATGTTTTTGATTTTCTGTATCAGGCGGTAGGAGTAAAGTCAGCAGCTCAGATATATTTTGATAAAACACCCGATTCGTTAAATGTTGAACAGGCAGCTATGCTTGTAGGAATGGTGAAAAATCCGGCCCTTTACAATCCTTTAAGAAATTATGACCGGATGATGTCCAGGAGGAACACTGTTCTGGCACAAATGGGGAAATATGGCTTTCTTCCAATTGAAGAGGTGGACTCTCTAAAACAGCTTCCAATAGAGGTTGATTTTAAGATCCAGGACCATAATGTTGGCCTGGCTACTTATTTCAGAGAGTATTTAAGAACTACTATGATTAAAGATGAGCCCAAAAGGAGATATTTTTATTCAGAAGAACAGTATCAGGAAGCTCTCTATGAATGGAACAATAATCCCCTATATGGCTGGTGCAGAAAAAACAAAAAACCTGATGGTTCAAATTATAATCTATACCGTGATGGAATAAAAATTTATACCACCATCAATTCAAAAATGCAAAAATATGCAGAAGAAGCAATTCGTGAACATCTGTCTCTTGATATTCAAAGTGTGTTTGATGAACATGTAAAAGCTTTCAAAAATCCTCCGTATTCAGATGATCTAAACAGGAAGACCATTGCGAATATTCTTGAAGGAACTATGAGGAGAACAGACCGATACAGAAATCTCACCAGACAAGGAGCTTCTAAAGATTCAATCAATGCTGCTTTTAATACCCCTGTCGGGATGAAGGTGTTTTCATGGAAAGGCGAAATAGACACTATTATGACACCTATGGATTCTATTAAATATTATAAGTATTACTTAAGATCAGGCTTGATGAGTTTTGACCCACATACTGGTTATGTGAAAGCTTACGTGGGTGGACCTGACTTTAAATACTTTAAGTTTGATGCAGTAACGGCTCAGAAAAGACAGGCAGGTAGCACAATTAAGCCTTTTATGTACACCCTTGCTATGCAGGATGGTTATACTCCCTGTTATAAGGTTCCCAATGTTCCACAAACATTTCAGGTTGGGGATTCTGTTTGGACTCCTGCAAGTTCCGGGAAGAGTGCGTATTGGGGAAAAATGGTTAGCCTGAAATGGGGACTTGCCAACTCAGAGAATTATGTGTCTGCATGGTTAATGAAACAATTCAATCCGCAATCTATTATAAACCTGATAAAAAAAATGGGTGTGAGAAGCTATATCGATCCTGTATTCTCACTTTTTTTAGGAACTTCTATTGTTACACTTTATGAACTTACTGGTGCATTTGGAACATTTGCAAATAAAGGAGTTTACACACAACCTATTTTTGTGACAGCAATTGAAGATAAAAATGGTGATGTGATATCCAGGATTTATCCGCGTTATGAAGAAGCAATAAGTGAGGAAAATGCATTTCTTATGGTGAGTCTGTTGGAGGGGGTTGTAAAAGAAGGGACAGGAGCCAGACTGAGATGGAAGTATGAACTAATGAATGACATTGGAGGTAAGACCGGAACCACCCAAAATCAATCAGATGGATGGTTTATGGGGGTAACGCCTAATCTGGTAACCGGGGTATGGTCTGGTTGGGAAGACCGCAGCATTCATTTTGAAAGTTTGTATCTGGGAAGTGGAAGCAATATGGCCCTTCCGATTTTTGGATTATATCATCAAAAAATTTACAGCGACTCTACCCTTGCCTTCTATGAAGCCGATATTTTTGAATCCCCTCTTGGATTTAATATTGAGTTAGATTGTGAAAAGCTTGAAAGCGAACAGGGCGGAGAATCTTTTAAAATAGAGGATGAAACTATCTACTAGTGTCATGTCAGAATGATGTTTTCTAGTTCGTCATTCCGAACCCCTCGATAAACTCGGGACAGGCTTGCCTGCCTGCCTGCAGGATTAGCATGACAATAAGTAACAATAGGATTGACATAACACTAAGCTTTGTATACTGCAAATCCTGCACCCTTAAAGCCACTTGAAGAAAAACCACTACCTCTTAAATCAGATATCATTCAAATTGATGATAGATATTTTCCATAAACGATTATTCACCCCCTATCGGGGATGA
>DAOWNN010000037.1 GCA_030642585.1 Bacteroidota bacterium
AAAAAAGCCAATGGAAGCACAAACCCGGGTAGAAAAAAAACATAATGCCAGTCAAATGAAGCCAACACGCCTCCAAGAGCAGGAAAAGAAGCTGTGCCTATACTGAGAACACTTGCATTATAGCCCATTACCCGAATTCTCTCATGGCCTTTAAATAAATCTCCAATGATAGTCACATTCAAAGATCCCAGTGAAGCGGCCCCAATACCCTGAACAAATCTCATAAGAAGTAAACTCTTATAACTATCCTGAAAAGCACAAAGAAAGCCTCCCAAACCAAAAATTAACAGGGAGGGAACCAAAATAGTTTTACGGCCATATCTATCGGCCAGGATTCCCATGAGTGGTGTAAGAAATACACCTGGCAGTGTAAACACAGTTATCAAATAACCAATCTGTTTTGCAGACAAACTATAATGCTTAATAATTTGTGGAAAGGCTGGAGTTATACTGGCAACTCCCATTACCGCAAAAAGAGTGATACTAAATATTAGGTAGAGATTGACGTTTTTGAATAGAGGATTTTTCATTCCTTGAACCAACTGTCCGGTTTAAAACATTTTGGAATATACATGTGCTATAATATTTATATTTTATTACAAAAAGAGGTATAATTATTTATGATAATATGCTTTAAGAATTTCATAAAGATTCTGTATTACCTGATCTACATTATCCCGGCTGAAACAAAGAGGTGGTTTTGATTTTAAAACACTGTCGTAAGGTCCATCTGTACTGATCAATATATTCCTGTTACGAAGTTCATTTTTTATTTTACCGGCAAGCTCTGTGTCTGGTTCTAAGCTTACAGTATCTTTTATAATTTCAACACCCAGGAACAAACCCATGCCTCTGACATCGCCAATACATTCAAATTCTTGAGCAAGTTCCTCCAGGCTTTTTTTATAATAACTCCCTGTCTGTTTAGAATTTTCCTGCAATTCTTCTTCCTCCAGAACATCTAAAACAGCTATTCCTATTGCACATGAAACAGGATTCCCACCAAATGAGCTAAAGAATTCAGGTCCTTTTTCAAAGGATTCTGCAATTTCATTCCTGGTAATAACCGCTCCCAAAGGATGTCCGTTTCCCATAGGCTTTCCAAGTATAATAATATCAGGGGTAACATCATGAGCTTCATATCCCCAAAAAAAATTTCCCAGACGACCAAAACCAGTTTGCACCTCATCACTGATACATACTCCCCCCTGACTTCTGATTGCAGGATACAATTTTTTCAGGTAACCCCTGGCTAAAGGGACCTGTCCACCACAGCCTACAATTGACTCACTTATAAAGGCAGCTACAGGATTACCCATCTTCTTGAGAACCGCAATTACATCTTGAGCATAAGCTTTCCCGGCACTACCATCATTGTTTTTATGCTTCCCGC
The DNA here is from genome assembly GCA_030642585.1 of Bacteroidota bacterium. Lineage (GTDB taxonomy): Bacteria > Bacteroidota > Bacteroidia > Bacteroidales > VadinHA17 > JAYEGO01. The sequence continues at coordinate 1,394 of DAOWNN010000037.1, forward strand.
GATAAGTATCCGGAATAGCGGTTTTTATTATATAGTCTTTTTGCCCTGTTCCTTTTTCATGACTGAATTTATAGTCACTTATATCAATTCCTGTCTGGGTGTTGCCGTGATACCCATGTTCAGTAACCAATACATTATTATAACCAGTGTGGATTTTAGCCAAACGAACAGCAAGATCACTTGCCGCACTTCCTGAATTTACAAAATACACCCTGCTCAATGAGGGAGGGAATTTTGACAACAACCTTGTTGCATATTGGTTTAGCTCATCATAAATATATCGAGTGTTGGTGTTTAGCCTGGCCATTTGTTTTCGTCCGGCTTCCACCACTTTAGGATGAGAGTGTCCAACATGTGGTATATTATTGTAGGCATCTAAAAAAGTATTTCCATACTCGTCATACATATACTGAAATGCCGATCTGTTCATGTAAATAGGTTTTGCATAGCTAAGGCCCAAAACCGGACTAATTACATTGTGTCGCTCCTTTATTACCTGCGACGTGGATTTACTTGTTTCAACAGTCATTCCTGCCGCAGAACGAAATGCATTTTTTGCAAATAACGGATTAATACTTAGCCATTTGTATAGCAATTTCAGAACAGATTTCTCACTTAAAGAAATATAACTATTATCAGGATCTTGTTTTTTGTGGTAAGCAGAATTAATTGCACTGGTACATAATCGTGAAGCAACAAGGTAATACAGAATATCGATTTCCCTGGTTTCTAAAGGAAGTACCTTATGATATGCCTTAATAATGTATGAGGCATATTCAATGGGATTTTCCTTATCAAAAAGAGCATATGCTAATGCTATTGCCAATTCATTGATTATAGGAGTGTATACCATATCTCCAAAATCAAAAATTCCACAAACCTCATTGTTTTTAGTTACAACATTAAAGTCATTTGGATCATTATGAATAATGCTTTTTCTTAAATCAGGCAAGACCGGTAAAACCAATTCATCAAATTGTTGAAAGAAATATTCTACAACTTTACGGTCTTGTGCCTCCGGGAGGTCTTTTATATACTTCTTATTTAAATGAAAATGCTGGATATCCCATTTAAAATGTTTCGATTTAATAATGTAATTATTACAAGCGGAAAGCTTTTTGTCCATTTTGGCAAGAAATGTTCCGAATGAAGTAAATATTTTTTTATTATGTTTTGTCTTTGCAAATAATTCCCCCTCAATATAGGAGAGCATTCTTATTATTTTTACCTCCCCGTTAAATTCAATTTTTTCAACATACTTGTTATTTGCATTTTTAACTGGTATGGGAAATTTGCCCTTGTTGGACCTAAGCGTATTCAGAATATCGGTTTCTGCAGTAATTCCATCAAAAAGTTCAGAAGACCAGTGATAGGTTTTAAAGACATACTTTTGCTCTTTGTTTGTAAGCAGGTAGTTTGCATTTTCATAGCCATCAAGCTTTTTTATCGTAATGGCATCAAAAGAATAATATTTATTGATTAGTTTTTGCATATAATAATTCCTCCAGGAGCACATTTATTTATATATACTGTATAAAGCTACATACTACTTTCAGTAAAAACAACCAGGAAGTTACCGAAATAAACGAGTTGAAAACCCTGACATTTTTGTGATCACCATATCCGCCGCAGGCGGAAAAAGTGATATCGCCAGATTTTAAACCCGGACCTTTTGCGTCATGGGGTTGGCATCAGAATGCGGGGAGGTGGTTCTTAATTTTTCCCCTATGGGTAGCACGATGTAAAAGTCAAGGTGAGGAGCTTATGCTTCCAACCACCCCGCCCATCGCTGCACTCAGGCCACCCATCCTTTTCCAAGGAGGGGAATTTAGATATTCCTTTAGTTCAGGGCCTCATCCTGTTTAAGTGCTAATAAACTCTTGCGGAATGTCCTGAATTCGCGCAATATCCAAAATTTTTGTTTTAATGTCAAACCCCATGGTACAATCAACAACACAGGTGGAGCATCCAAAACAAGATTCGTCAGGAACTCTGGCGACATCAAAAGTATGTTGTGCATGGCTCAGGTTTTTATGCCCGTATGCATACATATAGCTTCGCATAATGGTGGGGATATCCAATCCTTCAGGGCACTGAGGAACACATTTACCACACTGCTGACAATAAATTCCCGTTGATAATTCTTCAGATGGTGATTTCAGGTCACGCTTTTCTTCTTCGCTTAGTTCAAGATCGGTCATTAATCCTAAATTCTGGTACAGATGATCAAAACTGGAACAATCGGGGACCGTTGTATGGATGTTCTCATTTTTTAGTACCCACTTCAGGGATGCTTTGGTATTGATGGGCATTGTTCTTTCCTTATCCCAGTAAGCCCCAGCCATGGTCTTCATAGCGATTATACCCAGCCCTTTTTCAGCGGCGTATGTAATTGCTTCATCAATTTCTTCAATATTGTTCTTTCTGAAATTATAGGCTGTCATAATAACATCGTAAATCCCGGCATCGGCAGCGGCACGAATGGCTTCAGGCTCGAAACTGTGAGTACCAATACCCAGGTATTTGGTTTTCCCTTGCTTTTTGAATTTCTCCAAAGCCTTAAGTAATGGTTCATAAAGAACCGATTCCTTTTTGGCAGCAAAGCCCAGGCTAAAAAAATCAACATAGTCTACCTGCAGTCGCTTGAGGCATCCATTTGCATGTTCTAAATAGGTATCAGCATTTGTTTCGGGTTTAAACAAACCATTTTTATAATCTATTTCAACCCCTCCAATTGCCGCGGACTGGATATAAAAGGAATCTCTGGGTTTGTCTTTGAATACTTCTCCAAGCATTTTTTCATTATTGCCATTTTGATAATACTCTGAAGTAGCAAAAAATTTAATGCCCTGCTTATAGGCCTCATTTATCAGTCCCGGGTTATTGGTGTTGCCTGTTCCCATACTGACGATGGGAATTTTGATTCCGGTTTTTCCAAGGGTTCTGTAAATGATTTTTTTTTCTTCCTTAAATGAAGAGACAGAATAATTTGAAAATGATTTTGAAGCCAGTCCTGCACCGGCAGCAGTAAGCAGGCTTGTTTTTAAGAATTTGCGGCGATTTTGCATAAGCTTTGTTTTATTAAGGTCATCAAATTATCGACTTTTAATTAAACAAGTTATAGCAATCAGTGCTAAATTCCATAAATAATGTACAAATAAGTAATGCACAGATCAAGAATCAACAAATTACTTATATCGGATTAGCCTGCTTCAGCAGTATTTATTTTAATTCACGTTTTACTTTTCCACATTTTAACATCATATCACCGAAATAAGGGTTTCTAATTTCCTTATTATCGCTTATCCAATAGGCACCTTTATTATCAAAAGCCATAGGGCAAAACTCTAAATATACAGGAGTGTTGCTTACAATACCAAACAAATCAATAGCTTCGGTAAGTTTGCTCGACACAACACTAAAATGACTACGTTTCATTTCTATCCCTTTCATATGAAAAATACCATTTAAGTTATTTTCAATTGGAGCTAAGAGCTTCATCCATTTTATATGTGCATCACCTGATAAAAGAGTCATATCTATTTTATTAAAACTTGATATTACCGTCTTAGCCTCTGTTTCAACCAGTTGTTCATCACTTGCCACAAAAGCATCTTTCATTTTAAAATAACTGTTTACAAGTTCACCAAGTTGTTGCTTAAAAGTTTCTGAAACATCTTTTATATCATCAGTTTCTATATCTTCATCAGAAGAATCCATGCTATTCATTTCTTCATCACCCATGGGTGTACCACCATGATTGTGTCCGGTAGAAACTTTTCCCCCTTCAGGGTTCATCATACTTGGTTTACCCGCCAGTTGTGCCGAAGCATCAATCTTAAATACTCCATTTGAAGCAATCTCCTCACCTTCGGCCAGTCCTTTAGCAACTACATAAAAATTACCGGCTTCAGGTCCAAGTACAATTTCGCGATATAGGAAGGATGAGTATTCTCTATCAGGGACTTTCACATATACTACAGCACGTTTACCTGTCCATAAAATTGCAGATTTTGGTATCAATAGCTCGTCAAGATTTTCAATGATTTTAGATCTTAAAATTCCATTTACAAACATTTCAGGTTTAAAAGTTTGATCCCTATTATCCATTTCAACCCTTACCCTGGCAACTCTTGTGCTTGCATCAATAAATGGATCGATATAGCTCACTTTACCTGAATATTTTTTTCCAGGTAAGGATGGTAGAGTAAAATCTATCGGGTCTCCCAGATTGAGCCAGCTTAAATCACTTTCGTAAGCATCAAACATTACCCAAACCCGGTTTAAATCAACAAGTTCAAATAAAGCAGAGCCTTCATTTATATAGTCTCCCGTTGCAACATGGCGCCTGGTTACAGTACCCGAAATAGGAGCAAGAATATTTAAAAAGAGCATTGGTTCTTCCTTATTTTCTATATCATTAATTTGAGATTCGCTTAAATTCCAAAGTTTAAGTTTACTTCGGGATGCTTTGTAAAACGAAGGATTACTTTCTTTATATTTGATTGCTTCAAGAAGTTCTTTCTGGGCAGTTATTAATTCAGGAGAATAAATGACACCCATCTTTTGACCTTTTCTTACATTCTGGCCAGTATAATTTACAAATAGCTTTTCAATTCTTCCTCCAAACCTGGCTGTCAATTGGGCAATATTACGTTCGTCAGCTTGAATTTTACCCAGTAAGTGAACAGCCTTTTCTGGAATTCCCCGTTTTACAATTGTTGTTTGAACTTCTGCAAGTTTTATTGCTAATTCGGTCATCTGTATTTCATCAGGACCTATTTCTTCACCTTCTGTTTGCAATGTTATCACAGGAACTAAATCCATTGCACAAATAGGGCAAAGTCCAGGTTCATTCTGTTTAATCTGAGGATGCATCGAACATGTATAAATCGTTTCTTCATTGCTTGTTACTTCTTCATGATCATGTTCTACATGTTGGTCTTTTGAATTCCCAAAGAAAATATCACCAAGGAGTAATCCCGAAACAAAGACAAAACCCGTTAGAATGACGGTTTTATTATTTAGTGATTTTAAAATATTTAAATTCATTTCTATAATGATTTTTAATTTCCAAGTAAATAATTGATAAATGCGATGGAGGCCTGTTTGTCGGCTTTTGCCTTTTCAAGCTCCAGGGAATATTTCAATAACCGCTTTTCCATCCGTAATATTTCTTCAAAACTCCTGCCTGTTGTGGCATATTCCGCTTCCAGAATAGCAATCGCTTTTTCAGCTAATTGTAGTTGTTTTTGAAATAGTCTCATTCTTCTAATAGCATCCAAATATTCATAGTATGCTTTTTCAAAAATGGTTTCCAGCTTATTGATTTTGTCAGTTTTCTTATATTCTGTAGCTTGTTGCAGGTACACTACTTCCTTTACCATTGCAGTATATTTTTTGCGATACAGTGGAATGCTAATGCCAATTTTTGCCATAAAAGCATCTTGACCATTTTGACTGGCATTGATCATTGTATTATCAGTTGTTCCAATATTTATGTAATCAATTCCCAGTGAGATGTTTGGCAAACCGCGCTTTTTAGCAAACTGCTCTTTACTCAAATATGAACTGAGCATATAATCAAGATTCAAAACCTGATGATTATTCAATTTCAAACTGTCTAATGCTGCCTGATGCGAATAGCCTAAATCGTCAACCCACAGATTGTCCGGAATTATGATCGTACTATTTTCATCAACATTTAAAAGATTATTGAATTTTATCGAATGCACAAACCAATTGTCTTTGAGTAATGCAAGTGCATTTTCCAAATCCGCCAATTCCATTTCAGTACGTATTTCATCAATGGCCGATCCTGCGCCTGCTTCAATCTTTATTAAAGCAAGGTTTTTGAATGTTTCCAAGATGCGAATATTGTTGCTTGTAACTTCAATACTACGTGCAATAAAATACAAATCGAAATAGTTTGATTTAACTTCGAAAAACAGATTAGACTTTGCATCTTCAAAAACTTCGTATTTAGCTTTTGCCACATTTACTGCAACATCTGTTTTATTATTTAGTGTACCAAACCATGGGAACATTTGGCTTACAGATATTTTTACCCGTTGTGGACCATTCCTGGTTTCAACAGGAGAAATAAAATATCCAAATACCAGCTGGGGATCAGGTATAGAACCAACCTGTGGCACAATTTCCAGGGAAGCCATATATTCATTGAATTTTGCCTTTAGAGCAGAATTATTTCCGGCTGATATTTCAAGATATTTGTTTAAATTTTCCTGTGCGGGAAGAATTCCGCTAATCAGTAAAAACAATGCTACTATTCTAATTTTAGTTTTCATTCTGATCCTCCTCATTCCTTAAAGACATTTTTTTCAGTTTGTTTTCCTGCCACATACTATACAGTACCGGAACAACAAAAATGGTTAGTATGGCAATAAACATTCCCCCAACTGCAGGAATTGCCATTGGTATCATAATGTCAGAACCTTTCCCGGTTGATGTAAGTACCGGCAATAACGCTATGATTGTAGTAGCTGTTGTCATCATTGCAGGACGAACGCGCCTTAAACCAGCTTCAAGAACATTTGCCCGAACTTCTTTTATGGTACCTGGTTTATTTTTTTCAAAAATTTGCTTAAGATAGGTGCTTATCAATACACCATCATCAGTGGCTATGCCAAAGAGGGCAATAAAACCAACCCAAACAGCAACACTCAGATTTATAGTGTCAATTTGAAACATATTCTGCATATTTACCCCGGCAATCGAAAAATTCATGAACCATTCCTGACCATAGAGCCAAAGCATGATGAAACCTCCCGAGAATGCAACAAATATTCCTGTAAATATTAAACCTGCGCTTGTAACCGACCCGAATTGAAAATAAAGTATCAGGAAAATAATTAACAATGATATTGGGATAACTATAAGAAGGCGTTTGCTTGCGCGAATCTGGTTTTCGTAGTTGCCTGTAAATTTATAATTCACGCCTGAAGGTATTTCCAGTATTCCCTGTTCTATTTTTTTATTTAAATACTCCTGCGCATTTTCAACCACATCAACTTCTGCATAAGTATCTTTTTTATCGAAAATAACATAGCCTACAAGAAAGGTGTTTTCACTTTTTATCAATTGTGGACCACGGGTGTATTCAATACTTGCAAGTTCCCCCAACGGGATCTGAGTGCCCGAAGGTGAAGGAATAAGTATTTTTTTCAGGTCTTCGGGGTTGTCACGGTATTCACGGGCATAACGAACCCTGACCTGATAACGCTCCCTGCCCTCAACAGTTGAAGTCAAAGCCATCCCTCCGATAGCAGAACTGATAACATTTTGAAAATCCTGTATAGTCAAGCCGTACCGGGCAATAGCATCCCGGTTTATTTTTATTTCCAGATATGGTTTTCCAACAACCCGGTCTGCAAATACCGACAGGGGTTCAACACCTTCTACCTGTTTCAGATGATTTTCTAATTGATACCCTACATTTTCAATGGTTTTCAAATCCGGACCAAAGACTTTAATTCCCATTGGAGCACGCATACCGGTCTGCAACATTACCAATCGTGTTTGAATAGGTTGAAGCTTAGGAGCAGAGGTAAGTCCGGGGATATATGCATTTCTTACAATTTCATCCCAAATATCATCAGGTGAAGATATCTTATCACGCCACTGGCGGAAATATTTACCCTCAGCATCCTGAATTAGATGCTCTTCTGGTATTATCTTAAACTCATCCATTTCAGGATTATAGATCGATCCGTCCAGCAATAGAAATGCCCCTTCATTATCAATCTTAAACCTGAGGCGATGTCCTTTTTCATTAAGAATATACTCAGATTTATAATTGATAACATTTTCATACATCGATACAGGTGCCGGGTCTAAAGCTGAACTGACACGGCCCCATTTCCCAACTACATTTTCAACTTCGGGAATTGCATTTACTTTTTTATCAAGTAAGCGGATAACCTCAAGATTCTCCTCAATGCCTGAATGTGGCATTGTGGTTGGCATCAACAAAAACGAACCCTCATCAAGTGAAGGCATAAATTCTTTTCCAATTCCGGGAAATGCCTTATTAACAGATTCCCAGGTTTTAGTATTTCTGATTTTTTCCGGCATATAACCGAATAGCCTGTCAAATCCTTGCCATGTTATAATTCCAAACAAAACAATAAAAATCGGAAGGCTGAGAAATTTCCACTTATTTGCTAACATCCATAAAAGAATCTTTGGGTAGAAATGTACAATTGCCATTAAAGCTCCTAATATGATTGCAATAATAAATGTTACAAACAGAAAATTACTGAATAAGTTGTTTTGTGCTCCAAGAGGCATCCATTTGGCCGAAAGAATTCTTACAACCACCAATAGCGTAATAGCAATATTTATGAAATTCACATATTTTTTATGATTGTCTCGCCATTTGTATACAAAGAATGAATTTACACCATAGGCAACCAGGGCAAAAGCAATGAAATAATTACCAAAGAAAATAAATGCTATACCGCCTGTAATAAGAACCAGATTCAGATAATGGCGAATTTTATTGCTGTTTACTTTTATTGAAAACAGAATGTGTGCTATTGCAGGAATAATGACTAAACCAATTACCAAAGCCGAAAGCATGGCAAAGGTCTTTGTGAAAGCCAATGGTTGGAATAATTTTCCTTCAGCAGCTTCCATTGCAAATACAGGCAGGAAACTAACAATTGTTGTTGTTAGTGCTGTGATAACTGCAGGTGCAACTTCTACAGTTGACTCATACACCACCATTAGAAGCTGTTTTCCTTTCGCACCTATATTTTCGGGTAAGTTTGTATGTCGCAGTATATTTTCGGTAAATACTACACCAACATCAACCATTACACCGATGGCTATTGCAATGCCTGAAAGTGCTACAATGTTGGCATCTACTCCAAATCGCCGCATAACAATAAAGGTCATCAATACACCAATGGGCAACAGGCTTGAAATAAGGAAAGATGCCCGAAGATTGAATATCAGAGTTAATACTACAATGATACTGATAAGTACCTCTAAAGTAAGCGCTTCTTCCAGTGTCCCCAGTGTTTCCTGAATTAATCCCGAACGGTCGTAAAAAGGGACAATGGTAACTTTCGAAATAGTTCCATCGTCCAATATTTTAGAAGGTAGACCAGGTGCAATTTCAGCAATTTTATCTTTTAAATTATTGATTACTTCCAGGGGGTTTCCTCCATAACGTGCAACCACAACACCACCAACTGCCTCTGTTCCGTCTTTATCTAATCCACCTCTGCGTGTGGCTGGCCCAAAATGGATATTTGCCACATCTTTTAAACGGATTGGTACATTGTTTTTGACCGCAACTACAGATTTTTCAAGGTCTTCAAGACTTTTGATATAACCCAATACGCGTACCAGGTACTCAGCACGATTGAATTCAATGGTTCTTGCACCAATGTCAAGATTACTCTTTTTAACCGCCTGCATTATCTGAGTAATGGAAACACCATGGGCTTTCATAGCATTAGGATTTATATCTATCTGATATTCTTTGACATATCCCCCAATAGAAGCTACTTCAGCAACCCCTTTGGCAGAGGTCAAAGAATATTTTACATAGAAATCCTGAATGGAACGTAATTCCTGCGGATCCCAACCTCCATTTGGGTTCCCCTGTTTGTCACGCCCCTCAAGAGTGTACCAGAACACTTGCCCCAATGCAGTGGCATCTGGTCCAAGGGAGGGTGTTACGCCATCTGGCAAAATTCCTGCAGGAAGTGAATTAAGCTTTTCAAGAATCCTGGTTCTGCTCCAATAGAATTCAACATCTTCCTCAAAAATGATATAGATACTGGATACTCCAAATATTGAATTACTTCGAATGGTTTTTACTCCGGGTAAGCCAAGCAAGGCAGTTGTTAGGGGATAGGAAACCTGGTCTTCAATATCCTGTGGTGAACGTCCCGGCCACTCGGTATATACAATCTGTTGATTTTCTCCAATGTCTGGTATGGCATCTACAGGGACAGGATCGGCTGGTAAGATTCCGGTGTCCCAACTAAATGGTGACGATATTATACCCCATACCAGAAATACTGCGAGTATCAGGAATGTTACCAGTTTATTCTCCAGAAAAAATTTGATGATTTTGTTCAACATAT
>DAOWNN010000021.1 GCA_030642585.1 Bacteroidota bacterium
AAATTTCAGATGCTAATATTTATTATTTAGCCCCGCCCTAAAGGACGGGGTTATTGATTATCATCTGTTTAAGCAAAGCCTTATATCGAACTCACGTTACTTAATAAGTAAATATTGCAAAAGTAATGCTTGTTATTTTGAACAAAACAGATTTTTTTATTAGTTTTATTTAGTGTAAAAAATTTGTAGAGGCTGTGTAAATGAATGATAAAAAGAAGCTCGTAGATCTGTCTTATGTAAGGGCAATGGCTGGTGATAGCATGGACCTTGTAAATGAAATGATTAATATATTTATTTCACAGATTCCTGAATTTATTTCAGAGATGAGATTGCACCATCAGAATAAAGACTGGATAAAGCTTGGTCTGATCGCTCATAAGGCAAAATCGTCTTTGGCGGTTATGGGTATGGAAAAACAAGCTTCTTCATTAAAAGAACTTGAGTTGAAAAGTAAGGATGGAATTGATGCAGATCAGTACTCAGATTATATCAGGAGTTTTGAAAACGATTGTCAGCTTGCAATAATTGAATTGCAGGATATCTTAAAATCTACTTAACTAAAGATAGTTGATATGGCCATTATTCACATAAAAAAGGAAAACGAAATTACCCTGGCTTCTTTTGATCAGGAAGTAAAAAAGTTTAATGCTTTAATTACCGAGGAGGTAAAACAGGAACTATCAGCTTTGTTCGAAAGCCCCAATACAAAGCTGATTATGGATCTTTCGGGGATTAATTATGTTGATAGTTCTGGGTTTGGTGTATTTCTCTCTCTGATGAAAAGGGCAAATAATAATTATGGAGGCTTTAAAATTTGTAATGTTGCTGTTGATGTAAAAGAGCTGTTTCAACTACTTCAACTCCATAATGTTTTTGAAATATATGAAAATCAGGAAGACTGCATAGCTAGCTTTTATTGAGTCGTTCTATGATTTCACCAGCTAAATTATTGAATATATTTAGCGTAGTTATATTTTTGTTTTTAGCCCCTAACGACCTTTTTTTGATTCTTGTTTATTACTAAAAGATCTCTGATGGGACGTTTTTTTATTAAAAGTAGATTTAGTCTTTGTTTACTGCTTGTTTGGGTATCAATATCCGCTTCAAATGCTTATTGTCAGGCAAGTTTAACCGGGTTGAGATTTGTGGATCCGAAACAGGATAAAATCGCCTTTAGCTTTGAATTCATAAACAACCTTATTATTATTCCTCTCCTGATAAATAATTCAGATAGCCTTTATTTCATTCTTGACACCGGCCTGAATATCTCAATTCTTACTGAGCTTTCTATGGGAGATAGCCTCGCTCTGAATTACACAAAACAAGTTAAACTTGAAGGTCTTGGTGAGGGAGAATCTATTGACGCCTTGCATTCATATGGAAATACTTTTCAAATATCCGGAGTTAGGGGAGACTTCCAACATCTATACATCATCCTTCAAAATGTATTTAATCTGTCATCCATGCTGGGTACTCGTGTTCATGGACTAATAGGATATAATCTTTTTAAAGATTTCATTGTGGAAATTGATTATGAAAAGAATAAACTAACTCTGCACAGTCCAGAAACTTATAAAATGAGAGCAAAGAAGCACTCCATTACTATACCAATAATACTGGACAAGACAAAACCTTATATTTATGCTACTATTGTTCAGGAAGATGGCATTCGTGTACGGGTAAAATTACTTCTTGATACAGGTGCAAGTCATGCCCTCTGGTTAGATGTAAACTCTGATCCTGACCTTAAGAAACCTGAATTTGTTAGGTCATCTTATCTGGGCACGGGTTTAAATGGAGAAATAAATGGTGAGATCGGACGCATTTATGGCCTGGAAATTAACGATTTCCATTTTAAGGAACCGATTGTGGTTTTTCCAGACTCAAGTTCTGCTGCTGTTGCCTTTGGTGTTGATGGCAGAAATGGAAGCCTGGGCAATGAAATTTTGAGAAGGTTTAATCAGGTCATAGATTATACGCATAATCAGATTACTTTAACTCCAAACAAATTCTACAAAGATCCATTTAAGATAAATCGTACCGGGATTGAAGTAATTGCGCCAATACCAGGACTTTCATATTATACAATCTCAAGCATTAGAAAAGAATCACCCGGGAAATATGCAGGTCTTAAACCCGGAGATATAATTGAGTCTGTAAACAGGAAGCAAGTAAGTACTCTTTCCATTGAAGAGGTATATTCAATTTTTGAAGGAAAAGCCGGAAAAAAAATCAAAATGGTGGTAAGACGCAATGGTCTTCGCTTTGTTACTTATTTTTACCTGGAACAGTACATTTAATAAATTATGGCTAAAACCTTATGGAAACCCGGTACTATGATCTATCCATTACCTGTAGTTATGGTTAGTTGTGGCACAAGTCCTGACGAATATAATATTATTACCATCGCATGGACCGGTACGATATGCACTGAACCACCCATGTGTTATATTTCAGTCAGGCCACAAAGACATTCTTACAATATCATTAAAAACAGTGGTGAATTTGTAATTAATCTAAGTACAAAAACACTTGCCAGAGCTACAGATTGGTGCGGAGTGAAATCGGGGAAGAAGTATAATAAGTTTGAAGAAATGAACTTAACACCTGAAAAAGGTGATTTTGTGAAGGCTCCGTTGATCAAAGAATCTCCTGTAAATATTGAATGCAGAGTTACTGAAATAATACCTCTTGGGGTACATCATATGTTCCTTGCAAAAGTACTTGGAATTCATGCTGATGAACAATACATTAACAAAAAAAGCCAGGCCTTTCATCTGGAAAAGGCAGATCTGATTTGCTACTCACATGGGAAGTATTATGACTTAGGTAATTTTATAGGAAAATTTGGTTTCTCGGTACAAAAAAAGACCCACAGACAGGCAAGAAGGAAAAAACCAGGAAGGTAAGCTCCTTTTCATCACTCTATATTTTAGCTTCGTGCCATCTCTCACTTTTCAGATAGAAATATGACAACACAGATAAGAGGATGCCATAAACAAATTCTGATGTCCATATATGTACAACTGTACCATTCAGGAAATTAACTATGGAATAGGCATACAATAAATAAAAAACCAGTGCTCCCAGTTCAATAAAAAGTGAAATATTGGTTTTCCCAGTACCAGAAACTCCATTGAAAAGAACAAAGCCTAAAGTTATAAATAAGGAACTGCACGAAACAACATATAAAACAGGTAATGCATCCTTTACCATACTGAGATCATTTGTATAAAGCATCAATACCTTTTCAGGAACAATCAAATTCAATCCTACAAAAACAGAAACACTTAAGACATTTAGCAATACTACTTTCCCTATAATCTTTAAAACTTCTTCTTTCCTGCCCTGTCCAATAACACTGCTCACAAGCGTATTTGTTGCCGATGCAAATCCCCATGTAGGCAACATCATGAGCATGTAAATACTTCGGATAATATTTGAAATTGCAAGAGAGCGTTCTCCCAGGCTTTCAACCATTATAAAAAACAAAAACCAAACAGACAATGAGAAAAAATTCTGAAACATTACAGGACTTGCAACCCGAATGATACGAAAATACAATTCTTTCTTAAAGCTTTTAAAATTGAACAATTGATATTTTCTGAAACAAGAATTCCCGCTTGTATAAATAATAAAACTAAGAGTGGTTACAAGCTCTGCTATCACAGAAGCTATTGCTGCCCCCTCTATCCCCATTTCAGGAAACCCCATTTTGCCGAATACCAGAACATAGTCAAAGAAAACATTTACCAAAGCCATAATTGCCGTTGACCAGGTGATAATTTTAGTACGGGCTATACCTATATAAAAGGCTCTGAATGCCATATTTATAAAAGCAAAGAGAATCCCATATGATCTATATGCAAGGTAATCTAATGAAGCAGATAGAATATTTTCTGATTGGACCAGGAAGCCCAACATAAGCGGAGAGAAATTTTTAAGGATTAAGAATAAAAGAATAGCAGATGGAATAAGAAAATATAGAGAATGCACAATCACTTCTCCAATTTCTTTAGTTCTCCCCTCTCCAAATCTCCTTGCTACTATGATCTGTGTACCTATCCCAAATCCCCATCCCAGCATCGCGATTGCCAGGTAAAAAATTCCACCAATTGCTGCAGCACCCAAGGCAATGTCTCCTACCCTTCCTAAAAAAGCAGTATCCGTAACGGCAACAACATTCTGAGCAAGTCCTCCTAATATAATAGGCCAGGCTATTTTCCAAATGTTCCTGTATGTAATGTTTTTCTTTATGAGAAATCTTCCTTTTTACTTCCTTTCACACTAAAAGATCAAAAATAAGAAAAGCAAAGATAAATCATTAACTAAGTTAAATTTTGGTTTATTACTTTAAATGTTTGTATCTTCAAATTTCCATTTTGAAAGCAAGGAATGAGTGAAAAGATTCTGAAGGCACTAATGCAATTGTTTGCAATCATTGCCCGTCCTGAGAGTAATGAAAGTGATAGACGGGTTGTTGTTGAATCATTTCTGAAAAGACAACTGAATAAAGAACTGGTCGAAGCATACCTCAAAGTATTTGATGGCTATTATCATGTTCACCAGGAAAAACAAAAAGAAAAGCAAAAGCAAAAGAGAAGAATCTCTGCCAGTTCTGTCAGGGTTCTGAAGATAGGAACAGAGATCAATGAGGAACTCACTCAAAGTCAAAAAGCAGTTGTTTTATTCCAGTTGCTTGAATTTGCCAGTTCAGAAGAAGAAACCATTACCGAACAGGAGCTCGAATTTATTAAGACGGTATCAGACACATTTAATTTCACAAACTCAGAGTTTGAAGATCTTAAAGGATTTGTTCTGAATTCTTTTTCAAACATTCCTACCTCCCCTAATCTCTTATTAATTGACAGGAATTCACAAACTCCCATTACGGAAATAAAGCATGTTTATATCCCGGGTGTAGAAAATCAGATATGGATACTCCAAATTGACTCTGCCAATCTTTATCTGTTAAGGTATTATGGCGAATCTGAAATCTACATGAACAGTCAGCTCCTGCAACAGGAGAAAATTTATGTATTTAATACGGGGGCTTCCATACGTGACAGGAAATCAAAACCCATTTACTACTCCGATATTGTCGGGAAATTCAGGGCCGATAAGATTAAAGATAAAATTGTATATCAGGCTTTAAATCTGGAATATAAATTCAAGGGCGGGAAATTGGGCTTAAGGGACATAAGTTTTGAAGAGGAATCAGGAAGACTGGTTGGCATTATGGGTGCCAGCGGAGCGGGTAAGTCAACCCTTCTTAATGTATTAAATGGAAGCAACAGGCCTACACATGGTGAGGTACTTATCAACGGAATCAATATTCACAATGAAAAAGATGAGATTGAAGGACTCATTGGCCACGTATCTCAGGATGATTTACTGATTGAAGAGCTTTCGGTTTACCAGAATCTGTTTTTTAATGCAAAGTTTTGCTTTGATAATTATTCTGAGTCAGAAATTGATGAACTAGTAAACAAGGTTTTACAAAATCTGGGATTATTTGAGATCAAAAACATCCTGGTGGGAAGCCCTTTGAATAAGAAGATCAGTGGTGGACAAAGAAAAAGGTTAAATATTGCACTGGAACTGATCAGGGAACCGGCTGTATTATTCCTTGATGAACCTACCTCGGGATTGTCTTCCAGGGATTCTGAGAATATCATGGACCTTTTGAAGGAACTTGCCCTAAAAGGGAAGTTGGTTTTTGTGGTCATCCATCAACCCTCCTCCGATATATTCAAGATGTTTGATAGTCTGCTGATTCTTGATACCGGGGGATTTACAATTTATAATGGCGATCCTATAGATTCCATTATCTATTTTAAATCAAGGATTCACCATGCAAACTTCAACGAAAGTGAATGTCATGCTTGTGGTAATGTAAACCCCGAACAGGTTTTCAACATAGTTGAATCTCAGATACTCGACGAATTTGGCAAAACAACTGGCACAAGAAAGATATCTCCGGCTGAATGGAATGTATATTTCAATGAATATTTTGAAAAGAAAATAAGTAAGATAACGGAAAAAATAAAAATTCCTGAAATAAATTTCAAAATACCCAACCATTTCAGACAATGGATGATTTATGTAAAACGGGATGTATTGTCGAAATTGGCAAATACCCAATATCTTATTATTAACTTCCTGGAAGCACCGGTACTGGCTTTTTTCCTTGCTTTCCTGATAAAATATTTCAATGTTGATGCAACCAATGAATTTGGGTACACTTTAAAAGACAATGAGAACCTTCCGGTGTACATATTTATGTCGGTTATTGTTGCCATCTTCATGGGTCTTACCGTAAGTGCTGAAGAGATTATTAAAGACAGGAAAATCCTAAAACGAGAGGCTTTCCTGAATTTAAGCTGGAATAGCTTCCTGTTCTCTAAAGTTACTGTCCAGTTTATTATTTCAGCTATTCAGGCTCTTTCCTTTGTACTTGTTGGAAACACCATCATGGAGATTCATGGTATGTACTGGCAGTACTGGTTGGTGCTGTTCAGTACCTGGACCATGGCCAATATGATGGGGCTGGTTATTTCAGATAGTTTCAAGACAGTAGTAACAATCTACATTCTTATACCATTCCTGGTAATTCCCCAAATTATTTTAAGTGGCATTATTGTAAAATTTGAAAAGCTCAATCCTTCAATTTCCTCTCCTGGCAGAATTCCAATATACGGGGAAGTCATTACAACCCGTTGGGCATATGAAGGCCTTGCGGTATATCAGTTCATGGAAAATGAGTATGAAAAACAGTTTTATCACTATGATAAGGCCATGAGTAACTCTAATTACAAGAAGACCTACTGGTATAACAAATTGAAAAACAAAACAGATGGACTTATCAGAAATCTCGGGTCTGAGCATAATGAAAAAATGGCAAAAGATTTTGCTAATGACCTGCTTGTTTTAAGAAATGAGATCTCGAAAGAATTAGTTGTAAATGATAAGATCACTTTTCAATACCTTGATCAGCTTTATCCGAAAAAGGTAAACCTGAAAGTTCTTGAGGAAACCAAAAATTACCTGAGTATTCTGAGACTGTATTATATTGAAGTTTATAATGCCAACGATTTGCTAAGAAATGAAATTATTACAAATTTACAGGATAATGACAGAGAAGGATTTATACATAGTAAAAGAATGTATGAAAACGACCAATTGAAGGATTTTGTCGAAGACCGTAAAAATTCTAAAGGGGTTATAGAATATAAAGGACAACTTATCAGGAAATTCAACCCTATCTATATGGATCCTGAAAATAAATTTATTAAAGCTCACTTTTATGCACCCAGGAAAATGATTTTTGGGAAGTATGTGCATACTTATTGGGTAAATATTATTGTGATATGGTGCATGACAGTATTTTCGTTCTTAATTCTTTCATTCAGGTTATTTAAGAGATTCCTTGATTATATGGGAACCCTGGTTGATTTCCTTTTCCCTAACAAGGAAGAATAATTGTACTGGGGTGACCTGGTTACAAAATGAAAAAAATGGGCTGCCTCAAGCAACCCATAAACCAGAAAATATTTTGATTAAAACCTTAATCAGCAATCTCAATCATCTTAAACGGAACTCGAATAATAGATTCATAATCTTCACCTGCCTCCAACATATCCTCATCATCTTCCTCATAATACCAGTTAATTTCAACATCGTTCTTTCCTTTATGAATTGTTTCCAATTTCTTAAATACATCCAAAATACATTTTGAAGAACTAGTATTAAAATACTCGAGTTGAATATTTACCTTAGTTTTATCTAGTGGACTTGCCTTGTATAACTCGAGCCAATCTACAAGAGGCTTATAAAACTCAACTGAGTTTTCCGGGATAGATCTCCCCTTAATTTCAATGATTCCTTCTTTTGAGTTGAATTGTACACTTGGTGTCTTTGCTGTGCCTTCAATAGAAATTGGTTCCATATTGATGTCTTTTTAACTGGTTTTTTAATCTGAAATATATACACTTAAAATAAAAAAATTGTACTCTTCATTAAAGGCCCGAAAACGATAATCCAATTTATGACCTGTCTTCCGGGCTATGTCTACCAGGCCAAGGCCTCCTCCACCCTTATCTGAAAGCTTCTGATGATTTAAAATATACTTATACATCTCTTTTAATTCATCTTTCGAAAGAGTATTAATTTTCTTTATCTTCTCTTCTAATTTTGTTATATGCGAATTTTTAATAAAGTTTCCTGTAGAAATTTTATACCTGCCAGCTTCTTTTGACACTACCAGGATGCCAAATCTTTCATCAAAATCTTTTTCATAATTCTTTGGCAAATCATCAATATGATGGTAAAGATTTTGCAAACTCTCTACAAGAACGTTATAAACTTTTTTTCGAACTTTTGAATGCACATTGAAGTCCTGCAATTTCGATTCAACAGTATCCAGAACATTATTAATCAATTCAGAAGAAATGCTTCCTTTGTAGGCCAAAAGAACTTCTCCTTCATTGAGCTCAGAATAATAATCCTGTATATTAAAACTCATTCGAGATTCCTAATTAATTACTAAAGTTGAATCTAAAGTTATTAACATCTACATTTTGAACCCATTTCAGGATATTCAGTAGCTTTAACTCTTGAAACTAGCTCCAAACGATTACTTTAACAAATATAAAAATAAAATAATTCTTTCAAACCCTAAATTATAAGATTTTTATATACCTCCCAAAGCTTTTGGTATATGGCTGGTTTTTATACTTTAAAGTAGTTCTAATCCACACTTCTTTACACTTTTCTTGACCCCTCGTATAATTCATACTCCTGAAACAAACTTTTGTATTCTCCATTATACAGAATATTCTTAGCAGAAGGGTGTAAACCGATGAATTTGAGTGCTTCAGGTTTTGCACTAAACACATAAGCCTTATATCCCTTATATTCCTTCTTCAATTGATTCCCAATTTCCTTATAAAGCTCCACCAAATTATCATGTTGTATCCTCTCCCCATAAGGAGGATTCATTATAATTATCCCTTCAGGTGAAGGAGGCAATAGCTTGCTAAACTCTTTTTGCTTCAACAGTATAAGATCAGATAATCCTGCATTTCTAATATTTAGCCGGGCCACCCGTATTTGCTCTTTAGAAGAATCAGAGCCAATGATCTGAACATTGCCGGTAGTGTCCCCCTTCCTTTCTGATATGACCTTTCTGTATAGCTCGCTGTCAAAATCTGGCCAATTGTGAAACAAATACTCCCTGAAAAAGCTTCCGGGAGGAATATTATTGGCCATTAAAGCTGCTTCAATAACAATGGTACCTGATCCACACATTGGATCAATCAGAGGTATTTTTCTATCCCAACCAGAGAGCACAATCAACCCGGCAGCAAGCACTTCACTTAAAGATGCCATTCCATGTCCCTTTCGGTACCCCCTTTTGTGCAGAGAAGCACCGGAGCTATCAAGAGAAAGACTTACCCGGTTATTTGAGATATGAACATTAATCTTAATATGAGGATTCTTTGGATCCACATTAGGCCTCCTGCCTACATCTTTTCTAAATCGATCTGCTATAGCATCTTTAACCTTTAATGCTACATAATGAGAATGTTTGAAATGTGACGAATGGACCGTAGATTCTATTGCAAAAGTCTGATTGATACTCATAATTCTGCTCCAGTCGATTCCCATAGTTTTATCATATAAATCCTGCTCATCTCTTGCATTGAATTCAGCAATGGGCTTAATAATCTTTAAGGAAAGCCTGGAATAATAATTCATTCTATATAAAAGTTCCAGATTCCCCTGAAAGCTTACAGCCCTATTCCCGGAGTGAATATCTTTACCACCCAGCTCTTTCACTTCATCAGCTAAGATAGATTCAAAACCATACATGGTTTTTGCCACCATTGCAAAGTTTTCGCTCTCCATTTTTATCCCAATTTTATTCATAAGTATATCTCTTAAAAGCTAAAACTTATCGAAAAACATTTGCATGCCCTTTAAGGCATTCCTGAATCGCTGCTCTCCCAATCCGGTTACTACATAAAACGGGAAACCATAGCTTTTGAGTTCTTCTTCATAACGATGGAACAGATACAATCTTCTTCTTTCTCCCCCATTTTCACGAACCGGATCCTGCACCCATGAAGGTTCTGTAGAACATAAAAGGTATAAGTCCATTTCATTCTTTTGAATTTCACGTTCTAACCAATCCGGAACATTTTTATAAACCTCTTCAAACCAAACCTTTGTAATAATAAGATCTGTATCAAAAAAGACCCAATCCGAGGTATTAAAGGAGTACTCCTTTCGCAATCTGATTTGCTCCCTGGCAATATGTACAACATCGGTGTAGATATATGGATGATCCAACTTTTCTATTAATGATCTTGCATATTCGGGTACCAATAAGCCACCCGTTTTCATTGCCAGTTCTTCAGAAAGAGTTGTTTTTCCGGTTGATTCAGGTCCGGTAATTACAATTCTGGGTTTCCTGTGGGATATGTTAATTCTTTTTTCCACTCAAAATATCCATAAATAGCTATCAATGTATAAATAAAAAATAAAAATGAAGTAACAAATAATCCTTTATAAATATATAATCCAAGTGATAAACTATCTACTACTATCCAGATTATCCAGTGTTCAAGAATTTTCCGGGCCAACATCCAGGTAGCTATAATACTTGCAGCAGTTGTAAAAGCATCCCAATATAATAGATCGGAAGCTGGTATATCTAGCCAGGATGGCACATTTTTCAGTGCCAGAACAATAATCCAGTATAGGGCCAGTGTAAGGAAAAGCAATCGAACAACCTGCTTTGAATTGATTCTGCTTACAGACAGTATTACCTGGTTTTGCTTCTGAGCTTTAGAGTGCCAATAATACCAGCCATAAAAGCTAATAAGCAAATAGTAAACCTGTAGCCCCATATCAGCGTACAACCTGCTATTATAAAAAATATATATATACAGGGCAGATGTAAGAATACCAAAGGGCCATAGCCAGATTTTCTGTTTTACACTAAAGTAAAGATACACCAGGGCTGTAATAACTCCCAGGAGTTCTGTCAGAATCCAGGAATTATTAAGCACCCAAACAAACAATTCAGAAAACAAAATGTAATATACTTATTATTAGATTCACTTTTCAGCAAGTCGCTGATCAAAGAGGCTTCTGTCTTCAAGAACCTTCACAGCCTTCTGAAAACCATCATCCCCGGTATTCATGATCTCAAAATACTCTGACATATCCCAAATATCCCTGGCAATCAAAGCCTTTATAGTTAATTGTATTCGCTCCTGAGCACTTGCAAATGCCTTTTCATTTCTTTTCAGACCATCACTATCTGCCATTTCCAACAAATGATCCAACATTTCTTTATCAACTTCAAAACCTGACTTATAAGAACTGAATTTTAAATAATCCGTTTCTATTCTTTTCCTGTTCTTATCTACAAAACTCAACACAAAATTTGTTATTATACCTTTCCTTACCAGTGCATTAAAATAGGAATAATTAACGGTAGTATCCATAGGAACAAAAATATCCGGCATAATTCCACCTCCACCATATACCGGCCGCTTATTAATCTTAGTATAATATTTCAAGGAATCCGGAAAATGAATACTGTCTGCAGAAATCAATTCTCCATGTGAAAATCTATTATTCATATCATTAAGATAATCGTCATAGCCTTCCTCGTATGATTTCTGAATCAATCTCCCACTTGGAGTGTAATACCTTGCAATTGTGAGCCGGATCACAGATCCATCAGGTAAATAATATGGCCTTTGAACCAAACCTTTTCCAAATGATCTGCGACCAATTACCAGTCCCCTGTCCCAATCCTGTATGGCACCAGTAACTATTTCACTTGATGAAGCAGAGCCTTCATCAACCAGGACTACTACCCGGCCATTCTCATTTTCACCCCTGGAAGTTGCAATAAAATCTTGTTGGGGTAATTTCGAACCTTTCATATAAACAATAAGTTTCCCTTTTTCAAGAAACTCATCTGCCATATTCACTGCGGCATCCAATAAACCACCTCCATTACCACGGAGATCAAGGATCAAACTTTCCATCCCCCGATTGTGCAAATCGCCAATTGCTTCACTAAACTCTTTCATAGTGGTAGCAGAAAACCGGTTAAATCTCAAATAGCCTGTTTCCTTATTTACCATATATGATGCATCAAGGCTGAAAATTGGTATTTTGTCCCTGGTAATTGTAAAATCAAGTAATTCCTGTACACCTCTCCTTTTAATAGAAACTTTAACTTTTGTCCCCTTTTTCCCAAGCAATCGTTCCCTTACACCATTATTGGAAATTTTAACTCCTGCCACATTCTCTCCGTCAATTACAATAATCCTGTCGCCTGGACGAATTCCAAGTTTTTCAGATGGCCCCCCTGAAATAGGAGAAATCACAAAAATTGTATCAAATAATAAGTTAAATTGTATTCCTATTCCTTCAAAATTCCCCACAAGTGGTTCATTCATCTCCTTTACTTCCTCCTTCGATATATAAACAGAATGTGGATCCAGATCCTTCAATACAGCAATAATTGCATCTTCTACCAGGCTATTCTGGTTAACACTATCAACATAGTAAGAATCTATCAACCTCAATGCCTTATCCAATTTGATAGTCTGTTCACTTAGGAACTGAGCTGGCAGTTCGGTGCTCAGGAATAAGCTAAAACTAAAAAGTAAGATGGTCACTCTCAAATAAATATTCATATTCTTCATAATAAAAATTTAGCAAATAAATAAGTTATTCCCATTCAATGGTAGCAGGGGGTTTTGAACTGATGTCGTAAACTACTCTATTAATGCCCCTTACCTTGTTAATAATTTTACTGGAAACCCGGCCAAGGAATTCATGTGGCAAGTGCGACCAATCAGCTGTCATACCGTCTGTAGAAGATACCGCTCGTAAAACTACTACATTCTCGTAAGTTCTTTCATCTCCCATTACTCCTACAGATTGAACGGGTAAAAGAATCACTGCTGCTTGCCAGACAATATCATAATGACCTTCCTCTTTAAGAGCATTAATAAAAATATCGTCCGCATCCTGCAACATACTCACCTTTTCATGTGTTACTTCTCCAATGATGCGAATCGCCAGACCTGGACCCGGAAATGGATGTCTCCCAATTATTCTATGTTCCATATTCATGGCCTTTCCTACTCTTCGTACCTCATCTTTAAACAAGAGTTTCAATGGTTCAATAATTTTCAGTTTCATGAAATCAGGAAGACCTCCAACATTATGATGCGATTTAATGGTAGCAGACGGACCATTCACCGATATAGATTCAATAACGTCAGGATATATTGTTCCCTGGGCAAGCCATTTCGCTCCTTCAATTTTGCTGGCTTCTTCCTCAAAAACATCAATAAATATTTTCCCTATGATCTTCCTTTTTTGTTCAGGCTCAGAAACACCTTCAAGAGCAGATAAAAAGCGTTTACCGGCATCTACACCTATCACATTCAGTCTCATCTTTTCATATAACTCCAATACCGCTTCGAATTCCCCTTTTCGTAAAAGACCATTATCAACAAAAATTGAAGTAAGATTACTGCCAATAGCTCTGCTTAACAGCATGGCTGCAACAGACGAATCAACACCACCCGAAAGGCCAAGAATAACCTTATCATTTCCAAGCACCTTACTAAGCTCTTTAACACTGCTTTCAACAAAAGAGCCAGGTGTCCAGTTTTGGATACATCCACAAATATCCACCACAAAATTTTTCAGTATTTCCTTTCCCTGATTTGTATGATATACTTCAGGATGGAATTGTATTCCATAGCTAATTTCATTTTCAATCTTAAAAGCCCCTACCTCTACATCTGCCGTACTGCCAATTATTTTATAGCTCTCCGGAAGCCTCGCAATGGTATCTCCATGAGACATCCAGACCTGTGTATTCTGTTCTATTCCCGTAAAAAGCGGACTTTTAACGTCTACAAATCTTAAAAGAGCCCTTCCATACTCCCTGGTATCAGATGGTAAAACTTCTCCTCCATAATTATGTGCAAGAAACTGAGCTCCGTAACATACTCCAAGCAGAGGATAAATTTCTTTTATTCCCTCCAAATCAGGAACAGGAGCTTCTTCATCCCTG
>DAOWNN010000143.1 GCA_030642585.1 Bacteroidota bacterium
TTTATCGATTCTATATCACTAATTGATCCAAAACTTGAGGAAATTGAGACAGAGCATCTTAAAATATTTATTTATTAGTATTCTGGTAGTGATATCTGTGTCCGCTCGGACCCAGATTGATACAACAAGATCGATCAGGGGGATTTTATTGGGTTTGGATCTGTCAAGATTTGTTGTCACGGCTTTAGAACCTGTACATAATAATTTTGAGCTTTCCCTGGGATTCTCTGTTGCAGAAAATTTTCAATTGCAGGCTGAGGGTGGATATCTGAATGTGGATTTTAGCGATAGTACATATACCTATAAACAAAGTGGGTCGTATTATCGGTTTGGTGCAGAGTATAATATGTTAGAAAGGCTGCCAGGTGAACTGGATCAGATATATCTGGGGCTGATGTATGGATATTCGCCATATACTCACGAGGCTGAGAATATTACTATTTCTGATGGCTACTGGGGTATAGGAGAGGGAAGTCTACCCCTTACTAACAATACAGCACACTGGATCGAAATAAAGGGGGGACTTCGTGTTGAGCTTTGGCGAAATTTGTTTGTAGGCTATGCCCTGAGACTCCGGATCTTTATGGCCGGGAAAACCGATTCTAAGTTGGACCCTTATCTTATTCCGGGTTTCGGCAAAGCAGATAAGACAACTTCAATAGGAATGAGTTATTCCGTATTTTACAGAATTCCCATTGGGGGGAGTCGGAAGAGGTGAGATAAGATAAGATAAGATAAGATGGAAGAATGGAATACTGGAATGATGGAAGAAGAGGTAAAAAGTGAGATTTGAGCTATGAGAGATGAGTAGTGAGATTAAGAGGAGATAATACATAAGACAAAAGGCAAAGGGCGTAGGGCACAAGGCAGAGTAGTAACGATTTATCTGTTTAGCAGAGCCAGGAACACGGAATATTGACTTGCACCCTGCACCCAGCATCTTGCACCAGGCCCCTGGGGTTCAGACGGCAGTGAAAAGTATGAATAAATGGACATTATACTTATATTAGCTTCATGAAATATATTCTTACAACACTTGTCATCTTTACACTATTAATACGTCCTTTAAGTGCACAGGACATAAGCATTGGAGCTGTTGCAGGCCCTAATTTCTCAACCTTTATTACAGAACTGTTTGATGGTCAGTTCAGGATAGCATTTCATGCAGGTCTGGTGGTTAAACTGGAGCTGTCTGAAAAATGGACCATTCGTCCCGAGTTTCTGTATTCACAACAGGGAATGACCTGGCGCGATGGGGATGCAAAGATTAGAAGATGCAATGATTATTTTGGGATTCCAATGCTTATGCAATGGACTCCAAATGAAAAAACAGCCATTCTCTTTGGCCCTGGAATAGGGATATTGTTAAAATCTGTTGAAATCAATGAATATCCCGGATATTATGATGAAGTTGACGTAATGGATGAATACAATAAGGTGGATGTCGGGCTTAACCTTGGTTTTGAATATCACCTAAATACCAAACTCAGTATTGGCATACGGTATTATAATGCCATTATGAATGCCAACATTCCGTATGAATTCACAAATGCACATTTTTCAATTCCGGTAAGTTACATGTTCTAATCAGAAACTTATTAATTTATTAACCCGCTTCATTCATACAACAGCGAAGCGCATTGTATGAACCGGAATGAAGTGGAGCTCGACGAAGTCAATGTGTGATGGATAGTGGGAAGCAAAGCGGGAACCGACCAAAGGGAGCTCACGAAGTAAACCCCGATTTAGACATACCCAAATTTGGGGTAATGAAATGATCCAAATTTGCTGGTATAGTCTTAATCGCAGAAAATGCATGCATTTTCCGGTTTGAATAAGTTTCGTGTAGAATGCTATGGCAGGATCTTTCAGATTATGGTGATAGCGAAGGTGGACCAATTTTCCATTCTTCCAGTTTAGCAGATAATTCTTACAAGCTCATTCCCTAATATTCAGAATATCAGGAAAATAAAAGAAAGTTTAATTTTCTTTTAGGGTATCTTCTTTTTCATGTGTATTACAATTGAAAGCAATTGATTATAGAGCTTTCATAAAAATGAAATTTCTTAACCTTTAATTACATTATCATGAAAAAGTACAGATTAATTACATGGACAATTCTTTTATTTGGAGTTTTATTCTTTTCAGCTTGTGAAAAGGATGTAGTACCAGATGTTGACAAGCAGGATATTCTTCCTGAAAATTTCAAGGTCGATATTCCGAATGCACTCAGTTACCAGAAATCCTTGCTAAAGGGAGCTATGATTGATACCCTGAAAGGGAATGATGTTTATGGCCATTTAGGTACTTTTATCTGGGTCGGTGAGTCAGCCGCAGATATTGTTGAAGACATCATTCACTCTATTCGCCATTACCACATTAACCGGCCTATGAGTTTCTCCTTTGTAAGTGATGACGATGTACGCATTAAAAACACCACAGTTATTGCTGAATCTTCTTATGACGGAGTGAATTGGGAGTTTGAGATGACAATAACTGATTCAGAATCAGAAGGAAATGTAGATGGTGGTAAAGCAATACAGATTTTCTGGAACCGCTCCCCAATGAAAGGTGTGGCACTACTCAAGCCTTACAACATTGACAGGAATGAGACCGAGCACCCTGATGCAATGTTCAGAGTTGATTACAGTGAAGCAGGAGAGCATGGATATGATGCTGAAATGCTGGTTTATGTTAGTGATCTTGATGTGGCTGATCCACTTGAGGATCCTTATTCAATGAGTAGTTTGAAAATGTTTGCAGGAAGAAAAGGCAACATAGTTGATGTTTACGGAAACTCCGATCATCCCAATGCAGTTCTGATAGCAGGAAATGCAGGATTTACCTGGTCGTTTGTTGCCTCTGGTGATAACATTACAGATCTTGGTGTTGCAGAGCTTGGTTTACCTCCAGGCAATCTTGATGAACCAAGCCGTAACATTCTTCTTGGCTACTATGCCATCAAAAAAGTTATTACCCGCGAACTTTATGAAGTATGGCCAGATATAGATCAGGAAAGTATAGATGCCTACTTGTACAATGCTTCGGCTCCGGGATACTTCGATTCTTATGGATTTGTTTCCGGAGGAACTGCTCCGAGTTCAGGATATCAGGATATTGAGGCCAGACTGGATTATCTTAGTCCCTATAATCCAAAAGAAATTACCAACCTGGATATTCAATTCAAGTAATAATTTGTAAGCACTAATTTTGAAAGAGGCTTTCTTTGAAGGCCTCTTTTTTTTATGCAGGAAATATGTTGATACTTTTGATAGGTATTCTGAACTAAATTCAATAAATTTATTACACTGAAAGATTTGTTGAGTGATTAGTCTTCGACAGGCTCAGACTGACTAATAGTATAGAGTGAAGTCACCTTGAGCTCCTTGGCAAGCTCGGAACAAGCCTGTCAAATGTAAAGTCACCTAGAGCCCCCTCTGCGAGCTTGGAACAAGCTTGTCGAATGTAAAGTCACCTTGAGCTTGTCGAAAGGTAGACGGAAGACAGGAAATTGAAGCTTAATAAACAATTATCAAGATGTGGGTTTTATATTAAAATAGCGGGATTAGGAAAAATGTAGTTATCAGGAGAGAATATTTTGTCAAATATTTAAAAATAGATTCAATGAATAGAAGAGCATCCGGGTTTCATAAAATAGTGACCATTGGGATTTTTTTAATTGCTTTAATTGTATCCTGTAATAAAGAAGAGGAAAAAATAAATTGGAAAAGGGGCGATATAGTTAAGGCATCTTATTTAATTCAGTACCCGGCATCTAGTATTGCAACATTTATTCAAGCTATGGGCGGACAGCCAAACTTGCAACCAGAATATGATGTTGAAATTACAAAATTGGTTTATATTACGATTGACCCTGATGGTTTCCTCGTAGAAGCATCCGGGACTATAATGATTCCTATTGGTACTAATAATCTTCCCTTAATAAGTTTTCACCATGGTACAGAAACAAAAAGAGATCTTGTGGTCTCCTCAAGTCTGTTTATTGGGGAGGGAATTGCAAGTATGGCAATGGCCTCCCTGCGATTTGTAACTTGTGTACCTGATTATCTTGGTCTGGGAGAATCTTTTCTTTTGCATCCATACTTGTACGCCTCTTCTTCAGCAGACGCAAGTATAGATCTGTTAAGGGCAGCCCGGAGTTTCTGTCAGGATAATGGAGTAGAATTGAATAGTGATCTTTACCTGGGGGGGTACTCTGAAGGGGGATATGTAACTATGGCTGTACATAGGGAAATTGAGACAAATCATACGGATGAGTTTTCTGTTACGGCTTGTGCTCCACTGGCCGGGCCATATGACCTGGAGGCTACGATAAACTTCATTATCTCGCAGGAAGAATATGCCCAACCTATTTTTATAGCCTACTTCATTACAGCATACAATGAGATATACGGATGGAACCGCCTTAACAGTATATTCAATGTCCCCTACGCAGGAATGATGGCATATCTTTTTGATGGAAATCATACCAAAGAAGAGATTGGAGATGAATTGCCGGAATCAATCTCAGAATTAGTAATGGAGTCGTTTCGATCTGCTTATCTTGCCGGTGGGGAAGATGAATTTGAATAGGCAGTGAAAGAGAATGGCCTGCTAAACTGGACTCCTGTTGCTCCTATTAGGATGTTCCACAGTAATGGTGATGAGATAGTACCCTACCAGAATTCCATAACAGCCCTTGATTATTTTCAGAACCAGGGAGCGGATAATGTTGAGCTTACAACTCTGGATAGCCTTGCTCATGCTGAAGCTGCTGTTCCAGCTATCATTGGAATGATTGAATGGTTCGATTCAATAAGGCTTAACAAATAAAGATAAAAAATTAAAGTATAAAGATAAAAGGGAAGAGTAGAGGTAACCTTCAACTTTTCGGAACCCGGAACCCGGAACATTCTTCACCTTACATCCCAAGAATCTCTCTTCCTTCATCAGTCATTTGTTCTGGCGACCATGGGGGATCCCAGACAAGCTGCACGTTGAATTCAAGTTCTTTTAGGTTTGCCTTTAATACTTCATTGACATTTAAAATAATAGCGTCACCCAATGGGCATGCCGGTGTAGACAAGGTCATATCAACATCAACCTTTTTTTCACCATCATATTCAATCCTATAGATCAGGCCAAGGTCAACAATATTTACTTCAACTTCAGGGTCCATAACTGTTTTCAGGTGCTGCCTGATCTCTCCCTCAATTTTTAATATTTCTTCAGAACTTTTCATATTATGAATTTTTTAGATCTTTTGGTTTGTGTAGGAACATCATAAATACGTTCCATACATACGCCAGAGTACAAACAAGCAAAAAAATGCTTCCCATATACAATATGAGTTTGTTAGAAATGAGGATGCCTGTGGCCAGCAGAACTATTGCAGGAACATAAGCCCAGAATTGTACAGATGCCATTCTTTCAGAATACAGTTCTCTAGGCATGATTGTCTTTTCCTTACCAATACGATCTTTGTATTTGTCCAGCCATATAATGAATGGCAGGGTCTTATATATTTGCCCGAGTATCATTGAGCCTATAAAACCTATTATAAATACAAAGCCATAAAGCAGAGATATGCGATTTAACAATTGCATACTATGAGGAAACTTCAAAGAAGCCATAAGTCCTAAGACAATAGGAGCAAAAAACAATATTATGGAAAGCACCGAAAACTTCATTCCTATGTCCAGTTTTTTTCTCATTCTCTTTTTATAGGAATCATAAATAAATGAAATGAATGAGAGGATACCTCCTGAAATGATCACACCATATGCGGGTATTAACTTGGTTCCACCTGTAAACCACCAGTCCAGGCTAAGGGCTATTAGCCCTGTATTTATAAGAAAAAATGCAAGAATCATTTTCTTTTTATTCAGTTTATGGGAAATAAAAAACATTGGTAGAAGCAGGGAACTAACTCCCATTATCAATAGTATAAACCAACCTGCCATTCCCAGGTGGGCATGTATTTTTAAATAGTGAAGGTGTATCTGGTCAAAAAAATTATAACGGTAATTGAATACTATCAGGGTCCCTAATAAACCTGTGAGAAAAAGCCAGATTGAAGCAGTGCCAATAAA
>DAOWNN010000116.1 GCA_030642585.1 Bacteroidota bacterium
ATAAACTTTGTTTTTTTGATTGAACAAATCTAATAAGGAGCCTCATATTAAGATGTATATCCCCTACAGGGAAAGTTGAAAATTATAACTAATTCTACAATACCATAACCGCTACGCGGTATTTTTTTTTAACTAATACTATAACCGGATACTAATGAAAATTTATACCTGGTTTTTTTTTATTCCAAAGCCTGGGTCTACTTTAATAAACCATAGAGCAACAAAACTTGGAATAGTACATATGATTACGTAGATAAAAAAGTGTTGATATCCAAGGAATTCCTGAACTGTACCACTTATCATTCCGGGAATCATCATTCCCAACGCCATAAAGCCGGTAGTAATTGCAAAATGAGCCGTTTTGTATTGTCCCTGCCCTGCAATGTATAGCATGTAAAGCATATATGCCGTAAAGCCAAAGCCATATCCAAATTGTTCCAGGGCGATGCAGGCATTTACAATATAAAGATTTCCGGGTTGTACATACGACAAAAAGATATAAACCATATTTGGAATATTGATGCTGATAGCCATCCACCAGATCCATTTTTTCAAACCGTGTCGGGATGCTAAAATACCTCCTAATATTCCACCCACCACAAGCGCAATCAAGCCAACAGTTCCATATGCAATTCCTTTTTCCGTAAGCGATAAAGCCAGACCTCCATTCTCCCTGGCATCAAGGAGGAATGGAGAGGCCATCTTTGTTAGTTGAGATTCAGCAAAGCGATAAAACAATAAAAAAATGATGGAAGGAACAATTCCCTCTTTTTGGAAGAATGTTTTAAAGACGTGAAGGTATGAACCACCTGCACTTTCTTTTTCTCCATTGACCGATTCCGGGTATGGGAGTACATATTTATGGTAAATACTGAATAGTAGAAATAAAATTGCCAGAAACCCAATGGATACTGCCCAACTGAATGGAACATTCCCCGCTTTTGCATCGAAACTGGCCCTGGCAGATACCCTCAAGTTGGGTTTAACTTTTATTACTGCTTCCCTTGGAATATCCCAGTTATCCTTGTCAAAAAGGAATAAGCCCTTACTGGCCAGGTAAATATCCTGGCTTCCTTTTTTGTGACCAAAATTCATCTTTATTACCTCGTCTTCTTCAGGAGGTGAGGATAATACAAAATAAATAATTGTTGAATCACAGCTTTCAGCTTTGCTCCCTTTACAAAGCTGCACCTGCACTTTCTCCGGGTAAAAAAGAATCTCAGGTTTTCCTTCCCCGGCTGCTGTTTGAAAGTCTGCTATATTAAAAGCTTCTGTACTTTGAACCTGGTCTGTTGCTTCAATTTCAATTCTTACAGTTTCCAATCCGGTTCTATCCAGGATCAAACCGGTAATAATAACAAGAAGTCCAAGTCCGGCAATCATAGCCAGGCGGTAGAAGGTGCTTCGAATTCCTGTAAAAAATGCCTGATTATGCTCATCCAGAGCAAGCATATAGAACCCGTCAGCGGCAATATCATGAGTGGATGATGCGAAGGCCATCAGCCACAAAAATACCAGGCTTAAAGAAAACCACCAGGGGGTTTGAAGCACCAGTGAAACACCGACAAATGAAAGAGCCAGTACCAATTGCATCCATACAATCCATTTCCTTTTGGTAGAATATATATCTACAAAAGGGCTCCAGAGTGGTTTTATTACCCATGGTAAATATAAGAGGCTTGTCCAGAAAGCCAGTTTTGCATTTGATACACCCAGTGTTTTATACATATCACTTGCAACAAACATTACTATGATGTAGGGAATTCCTTCCGCAAAGTAAAGGGAGGGGATCCATGACCATGGTGTCCTGGAAGATTTTTTTGTAGGATTCATATTTTAATCATTATGTTGTTATTTCGCCCACTACGGGGCTCAATACTGCTTTCTGGTATCACACATGGCGTTGCCATGTGCTAAATTATTTCAGGCCTACGGCCTTTATTGTAATACTTTTAAAGAAACAATAATCGTCATAGATACAAGTCCCATAGGGACGATATATTATTGAATTTCTTATAGATTGAATACACATTTGCGTATATATATTAGCTATGATATTTATATATTTCGTCCCTACGGGACTTCGTTATTAGGCTATTTCAATTTCTACAAATATATAGACCCTAAAGGGACAATCTTGAGATCACACACATTACTTTTTATGTGTTTTTTAGTCACGGCACTTTATTTACAGAGCTTTTCATATTCCTCTTTAATTCCTGACATATTAGGGTAGCTACATTGCAACGCTTTTTTGAAATCTAAACAGGCACCTTCTATGTCCTTTAAGAAATACTTACATATAGCACGATTTTCAAGAGCATAATTGAAGCAAGAATCCTTGTCTATTAATTGGCTATAAATGGCAACAGCCTCTGGGAAATTCAGTAATTTATAATAACTCATTCCCAGATTGTAATATGCTTCCAAATCAGCAGAGTCTTTTTTTATTACATCAATAAAATAATCAACAGATTTTTGATAATCGTTCCCGGAATTATCCAGGCAAATATTTCTTTCATAATTAGAGGGAAGTATGGTGTCTGGAACTTGAGAATAAAGCATAGCAGAAAAAGAAATCCATAAGAGAGTAAAGAGTAGTTTTTTCATCCTATCTTATTTTATAAAATGAGTTGTGTTAATTAAAGATCGGTTATATACTCTGTAGGAGTTTAACAAATTGAACAGATCAAAAAATGAGCCACATATTCAGATGTGTATCCCCTACAGGGAAAACAAAAAACTAGAACTAATACTACTACAATACCATAACCGCTACGCGGTAATTATTTTTTAATTCCAACTTTAATCTTACACTACTGGTTCAAAATTGCATGTTACTTAAATTTCGGTTAAGTCATTAATAAATTTTCACCAATTTAGATCCCGGGTAATAATGTGTAACAATCTCTTTCACCCCAAAACCATTTAATGCCATTCCCAGTGCTCCTATCTGGCACAGGCCTGCTCCATGTCCCCAACCTGCTCCTTTAAAAATAAAAGCATCCGGTACCATGGAATGTTCATTTTTTATTTCTTCAATAACAATTGCCGAGCTAAAAAGAAAATTTTTGTGAAGCACACGTCGAACTTCATAGTCTTTTTCAATTATAACCGAAAGAGACTCATTTTTATTATTCTTATATTTTATTTCAAGTTCCAGCAATCTTCCACTACCACCACGTTTCAAGGGGATTAAAGAAATCACAGATGTAGCATTCAGACCAAGCTTTTCATTCAGGTTTGTAATTAATTCCTTCTGCGAAACTTCAATGGTCCACCTAAAGTAATGACCCGACTCATCCACATCTCCAAGATATTTTTTCAGGTCCTCTTCAGGTATGTAATGAGGACTGCAAAAAGTTCTGGGGCTTTCCTTCACCCATTCTTCCATTTCTTCTTCCCGGCTCAAATCTACATTAAAAGGGATCTCAGCATCAGGAATGTTTTGCATATAGGGCAGGGGCTTATTTTCCCATAAGTTTTCAAACTTTTCCATTACTCCTCCACATGATTTTGAATACCTGGCATCACAGATTTTGTTTTGATACATCAACACAAGTCCTGAAGTCTTTAATGCTCCTTCCCTGGACTTGTCTGTCAGGTTGTTTACACCCTGGTACCTCTGACAGCAGTCATCATTACATACATCAAATCCCAGGTGCACATGTTTTTGTTCAACATTGGCGAGCATCCACGAGCGGGCAACAATTGTTTGTGCTTCAATAAAGCTGTCAGGACATTCTGCGCCCATTTCTGATGTGGCTACACATGCAAGATAGGTTTCCAGAGGCAATTCATTAAGCAGCATCAGGAAATTATCTTTAAGCTCTATCTCTATAGTATGGGGAAGTTTTACAGGAATCTCTTTCAACCAATGAAACCCTCTGCCTGCAACTACTTTTTCAACAAGAATAAAGTCGTTCTGATTTTGTTGTACCAGTTTGATATTTTGAATTTCCCGGGAATTTTCAATTCCGGAAATTTCCAAAGCATTAGCGGAATACATGATTTTAAGTTTTCCATCTACTGGCAAGGAAGTTTCCTTATCATCACAATAAAATAAACAGGTTTTTTGATTACTTATCTTAAGCGAGACAGATTTCTTTTTATCCTCTGGCAGAATAATTCCAACACGCAATAGGGGTTCTTCTTTTGGGATGACGCCAGGGATCAACATATCTCAATATTTATTATGACTAATAAATGCATCAATTCCCGCTCCAAGTGCCGGGGCCTCTCTCAATCTTGAAATTTTAATTATTTCTTCATGGAACTTACCATTCTTGAGATAATGTTCCATTAGCTTTTTATCCCCTGAAGTGTGAATCATTTCACACAAGTCTTTCAGAACTTCAGGCCATAAAATATTTGTTTCGCGGGATTGAAGAAGAAGATCACCAAGCCTTTGTCCTATAACAATCCGTTCGAGGAGAATGCCTCTATATTCATGATCACTTTTAAGCATTTCCCTGTTGGGATTAATAAAGGAGAAAATACCGGACCAACCCTTGTAAACTGTTGTTATTCTTTCAAAAATTAACTCCGCCAGGTGTTTTCCCACTTCATTTATTGTATTGTATGCTGCCTTTTCATTTCTTAAGGCCTTTTCAAGTATCTGTGTCGGGAATATTTGATTTTTGTTTAAATCCTGTATGCTTATTTTACTGTAATGGCTGTAAAATTTTTGAATTCCTGAAGCAGAGGCATATTGTTCCAGTGAATTTCCTTTTTCAGATTTCATTTCCCATGCTTTTGCAATCCAGTGTTTGGCGTGATCAAATCTCAATAGTTTCCCATTTAGTTTTAGAGCATCGGCAACACCGGTTCCTCCACCCAGGTAATAAGCATTATCAATATTCCTGAATAAACCATTTTCCGAGTATTCTTCTCCCAATCCACAATAATCAGCATCACTTCCCAAATGAGCAATAGGAGCCAGCAATTCCAGGCTTTGCTCATCTATCTTTTCTTCCAGGAAATCACAATAAGCCGGCATTCTTGGTCCATTGGCAATTGCAGAAATTCCACGTAAATCTTTTGTTTTGAGTCCCGGCATCCCAATTCCAATCAGTGCTTTCTTATCTTTATTAGTTTGAAGTAGCTCAATAGTGACATCAGCAGCAGCCTTCATGTAAATATCAGCCTGAACTTTTTCTTCCCCGGCTATAAAAATATGAGAATTCATTTCTTCCAGTTGAGTTTTGATATCAACAGGTTTAAAACTTTCATTATATCCCTGGTAATCAGAATACTTTTTTTGAATATTCAGGTTTCCCAATCGAAACAGCTGTGTGTACTCATTGAATTCAACAGCCCAGCCACTAAGCTTGGTGGCACCACCATCAATTCCTATAAGTATTGCATTTTTCAAACTTGACATTGTATTCATATTGCTACTTTTTGCAGATCATTTTTATGCTTTGCCTGAATTAAAAGCAATTCTTCTTAGCAGGGCATGTTTTCTCATATCATCTTTGGCTTCATCATTTCTGTCAATGACATCCTGACTAATTGCATGATCAGTTCCTCCTGAATGGCGAATCACTTCATAGATGGGGTCATATATCCTTCCAATTTTGTAGCATTCAGCAATTTTATTTACCATTTCGTAATCTTCCCCGTAATTCCTGGCAAAAGCATCATCATTGATGCCAAAATATCCCATTTCTTTAATAATATGAATTGGAATTGCCCTTGGAGCACCGGCGCCATTAATACGTAACAAATTGTTCCGGCCATTATTGTCGGTCCATTCTTCATGTTTTACTACAGGGATATCCTCCATTCTCAACAATGTGCCTTCCTCATTCTTTTCCCATACTTCGTAAGAGCCAATAACCATTCCAATGTCTTTTGAAGATTCAAAACACTCAATGATCTTCTCCACTGCATCCGGTTTCAGCCTGTCATCTGAATCAAGTTGAACGTAGTATTTTCCACGGGCCATATTGGCACCCATATTCAAACAAAGTCCAATGCTGTTGATGTCAATGACAAGCAGGCGAATTTCCGGTTTTTCAGAATTATATAAAGCACCATTCTTCATATATTTTCTTACTTCTTCTGCAGTGGGGTCATTTTCTCCGCCATTGACCATAATTATTGCTTCAATATTTTGAATGCTTTGCGCCTGTATGCTTTCAATAGCTGTTCCAATAAATTCTGGCCTGAAACCCACAGGGATAATTACAGATGCGACAATTGTGGAATGGTCTTTAAAGCTCAATTTTGAAGACATATATTCTCCCGGTTTCAGAAATGCGTTTATGCGTTTAAGATGACTGGTAAGAATTTCTTCTGCTTCAAGTTGAACTTGTTTTCCGGCAAGCAGGTAATCAAAAACATTTGTTTTTTTTCCTTTCGACACAAGTGTGTAGAGAGACCCGTTATATTTGTTTGAAATTCTGGTTAGATCATAATGCTCTGAAATTTTCAGCTGGATATCATAAAGAGAATTATATTCTACAGATTCATCAAAAAATGAAACCTTTTCAAGAGCAGTTTTTCTAAAAAAAAGCACTTTACCATAATCTTGGTTGTCCCTGAGCCTTCCGGGATGGTGAAAAAGAAGTTTCACCTCCTGGCTAGCCTCTTCATCTTCCAATTCATAATCTGCATAGAAAAAGCCGGATTGGGCATTTCTGACAGCAGAAACCAGGAAGGCATCTAATGCGGCTTTCTTAAGTATCACCGTTTTCTCCCGGTTGTCTATATACATAATAAAATTAGATGTCGACATATAAATTGCTTCATTCAATAATTTCGAATGACTCTTACCTGCAGACTCAATCTGCTGTAGTTTAATTGAGTTATTTTTCAATATATCCTCTTCTTCGAATGTTCCCAGGGATATTATATCAAAATTTCGATTGAATTGATCAAGAATTGATTCCATTGTCAAATTAAAAGAATCACTGGATTGAGCTCCGGATTGGGGACTGTGCAAAATAATGCTTGTTGAAAATGTCATTTTTTATCCTTTTTGGGCTTTAAAGTTAAATTGAAAGACCAAAAATACACAATCATTTATAGAATTATTCATGACAGAGTCCTATTTGAACTTTGTTACCTTTGTTGAGAACTTATTGTAAGGTGAGCTCGATTTAAGGCTATACTTAAACAGATGATAATCAATAACCCCGTCCTTTAGGGCGGGGCTAAACAATAATA
>DAOWNN010000230.1 GCA_030642585.1 Bacteroidota bacterium
ACTCTTCTTAAGTTGACGCGTATGCCCGATAGGGGCAAAATACTTTAGAATAGGGCAACGCCCTATTTCACAGATATCACCTTTTAAAGAGTCCCGTAGTGGGCGAAATAATATTTCTTATTTCATTGAGTCAGTCATATTTGTTAGATTTGATAAAATGAAAAAACATATCTCAATCATTCGTTCAAATCTACGTCCATATTGTATTCAGGACATAAGAATAATATAAATTTTATCAGCGAAGACATTGAAGAAGGACTATATTCCTATATAGTGAGATATATGGAATTGAATATGATGATAAATATATTTAATCGTTGATGTTAATATTTCGCCCGCTACGGGGCTCAGCACAGTGGATTTTCATTACACATGGCGTTGCCATGTGCTAACTTATTTCAGGCCTATGGCCTGTTTACAGAGTTGTAATACCCAAATTAGTAAAATTCACAGTTCAAGCGTCTAACTTACAGAGTGAGGTATGAAATTTTCAATTAATTCACAAAAGAAAGCTTCATGGGTGATCTGAAAGGATTCTGTTACATATGTATAAATTGAGGTAAACTCAAAGTCGGAACTGCAACTTGCACTGATACAGCAAAATATACGTCTCCGTTAATAACTTGAGGGAAATGTTAGTAAGTAGGGATTCATAAATATTGTCAATGCTTTAAAGCAAGAAACATTTTACTTGAAGTTGCATCTTCGGTATTTAATTCTGAAATTGCCTTTAATGTACTATATTAACAACTTTCTAAGCTAAACTTCCTGGTTGGTATTTGAAACTATTAACTTAACAAACAGAATGTGATGAAGAAATTAAGAAAGTATTTTTTCCAGGGGCTATTGTTCCTGGTTCCGATAGGACTGACTATCTATATAGTGTATCAGATTTATATTTTTATAAATGGTTTATTAATTGACTATATCAGGCCAATTATTCATATAAATATCCCTTTTCTTGATCTGCTAATCGTATTAACTGTTATTGCCCTGGTAGGTTTGCTGGGAGATACTTTTATTTTCAGACCGGTAAAAAACCTTGTGAATAAGGCTTTTATGAAAATACCAGTAGTTAACCTGTTGTTTACCTCATTGAAAGATATACTTTCAGCCTTTGTTGGAAAAGAAAGGAAATTCAATAACCCGGCTTTGGTGAAAATTAACCATCTTGCCAATCTTGAAAAACTGGGATTTATTACACAAGAAGATTTAAGCAATATTGGAGTAATAGACAAGAAGGTTGCAGTTTATTTTCCGCATTCCTATAACTTTTCAGGGGAGTTATTTATAGTCCCGGCAGAACAGGTTACACCTCTTAATATACCTTCCTCTGAGGTAATGAAGTTTATAGTTTCAGGGGGAGTGATCGACATAGAAGCAAAAAAAATTGACTAAATTTATACCCCCACTTATTAAAATGCAATTTTGTGGATATAAATTCAAATATTATAAATACAGGTATACATTGAAACTTAAAGTAGTTTTAAAAAAATAACAAAATGAACACAAAACTGTTACTAAAAAGATTCTTTTTGCTTTGGATTACCATCCTGGCTGGTTTTTCTACCATGCACGCCCAGGAAACAGAAAACACTCCAATTCCTCTGGAAGCGATAAAAATAATTAAAACTACAGCTGTAAAAAGTCAGGCAAGAACAGGTACTTGCTGGTCTTTTGCCACAACCTCATTTATTGAAACCGAGCTCTTAAGAATGGGAAAGGCTGAATTTGATTTATCAGAAATGTATTTTTCCAGGTATGCTTATGAATCAAAAGCTGATCTGTATGTCAGGTATCATGGGATGGCTAATTTTGGCTCAGGAGGGCAGGCTCATGATGTAATGAATGTTGTAAAGAAATATGGGTTTGTTACTGAAGAAAGCTATCATGGAATTATGTATGGTTCAGAAACTCATAACCACCGGGAACTGAATACCGTGTTGCATGCATATCTGGATGGCGTTTTGAAAGCGAAACAGATGACTCCGGTCTGGAAGAAGGCCTTTTCATCACTGTTGGATGTTTACTTTGGTGAATTGCCAGTTTCTGTTCCTGTAAAGGAAAAGGAGCTTAGCCCTATGGAATTTATTTCTTTTCTTGGATTTGATCCTGATGATTATATTGAAATATCATCATATAATCATCATCCTTATTATTCAAGCTTCATGCTGGAAGTTCCTGATAATTGGTCAAATGATCTGTATTACAATATCCCACTGGATGAGTTTATGGAAGTTATACAATATGCCTTGAAAAACGGATATTCAGTATGCTGGGATGGGGATGTTAGTGATAAAGGCTTTTCCAGCAAGAAGGGACTGGGAATAGTTCCGGAAAAGGATTGGAGTGATATGTCAGACGAAGAAAATGAACAAGCCTTTACCCAATTAGTTGATGAAAAAACAGTAACTGAAGACAACAGACAAAAGGTATTTGATAATTTTTCAGCAACCGATGACCATTTAATGCATTTGACGGGACTTTTCAAGGCTGATAATGGTAACTATTATTATCTCACAAAGAATTCTCATGGAAAGGACCGTTATGATTGGGGAGGATTTTTATATATGTCAGATGCCTATGTTCGACTGAACACTATGGCAATTATGATACATAAAGATGCCCTTCCAAAAGAGATTGCTAAAAAATTAGGCCTGTAAGTGTAAAAATTATGTGGTAAGCCTGTAATTGTAGTAACCCTTCAATGGTCATACAGTGGTAATGCAATTGTAATACAATAGCAGGCTATGGTGGAGCTGTATCAAAAGCTAATTTATAGATAATTGTCTTCCTGAACTTGTTTCAGGATCTAGTGATAGCCAGCAGCTTAAGATTCTGAAATAAATTCAGAATGACATGATTTTGTACTTTTGATACAGTCCAGAGTATATGACGTGAGCGATAGCGAACATTTAACAGAAGTGCAGCGAGTAAATAACTATTGCCTTTCAGCGTATCGAATTATCTTAAGGAATTCCAGTTAAGTATAAAAGAGAATTCTAATAATTTTATTCCACCATCAGATTACATCCCCTGATGTCGCTAGTGTCGAATCTGCCTAAAACCTTAAATCCATCATCAAGCTTGCTTCCAAGATCCTCTGTTTCTATAAAGGAACAGGAGTAAATATTGGCAAGGTCTATGATATTGATGCCCCCGGTACGCTCATCCTGTATATAGTGGAACGGATCATATATGTCGCGAATCAAAACCTTCATCCAGGGAGGGCTGTGAAAAACCCCCTGTCTCTTTGAGTAGGCTTGTGATAAAAGTTCTGTCATTCCATATTCTGAATGCACTTTACTTAAATTAAGTTTTTTACAGAGAATTTGATGCAATTCTTCCCGAATGATTTCTTTTCTCCTGCCTTTCATTCCTCCTGTTTCAATCAGGATAGCCCCTGACAGATCAGGGCTATATTTTTCAGCCAGATCCAGTAGTACATAACTAACTCCCCAGATTATAATTTTTCGATCATTTCTTTTTTTCAGGAAGAAAAATTTTGATATGAGTTCTTCAAGATTGTTGAGAAAAAAATCACTTTCTGAACTTTGGGTTTCCTTAATTAATTGAGAGACCATGAAGATCAGAGAAGATCCTTCTCTTTCGAGATAGGATGGAAGTAAAGCAAGGATATAATAATTTTCAGGATCGCTATAAAAATACCGGAACCCTGACAAAAAACTTTCTTCATACAATGATGTATCAGGAAGCATATGACTACTGGTTATTGCTCCTGTAGTGCCGCTGCTCGTGAAAGTAATTGCAGGAGTTCCCTCTCCAATAAATACTTTGTGGGTTTTAAAAAAACGTATAGGGAGAAAAGGTATTTTTTGTATGTCATCAATGTCGTATGGGTCAATTCCTAAATAATTGATGTATTCTTTATAAACTGGATTTTTCTCTGCCTGGAATTTGAATATTTCCAGTGCGAGGGAGTTGAATTCATTTTCGCTTCCTACTTTGAATATCCTCGATTTAAAGATTTGATCCACAGACATAATATATTGATTAAGCCCTATATCGAAGAATACTCAATCATTCTTTTCAGTTATTTTGCAAAAATGCTCGATCCATCAGGCTGATATACCCATTTAAATTGTACCTCTACAATTAAATAGGAATTCTTTTCATAGCTTAAGGAATTCATGATAAGAATTTTCCCGAAGGTGCTGCTTCTGGTTTTGAATACCCATATCTGGTTTTCAAGTACGGGCTGGGCCAGGCCCACATAAGAGTTTACATCTACCTCTTCATAATTATTAAAAAATGTGAGTGCAGAATCGGCTGTTGAAAAAGCACCTGCCAGGGCAAATGATTCTTCAATATTTTCTGTGTCAAAATATGGAAGACTGTCCTGATTCATCCCCACTCCAAAATCGGGACGATCAGTACTGGTTGCCACATTGTATAATTTTACCGCTGCTTTACTGAATGAAAAACCATAATAGCTATATGTCTGTCCTTCCAAAATCTTTTCAGATGTAATGCTGTGAGTGCCTGAAGTTTTCACTTCCTCATCCTTG
>DAOWNN010000296.1 GCA_030642585.1 Bacteroidota bacterium
GTATGACCATTGTATGACCATCAAAATACTATGCAAACCATAAACAAAATAGCAAGCATCATTTTAATTTTCTCTTTAGTTCTCATTTCATCATGTAAGCTGCAGGAAACTAAAGAAGATCCGAAATTCACTATTATATCCCAGGCAGTAAATGATTCAACGGGCCCATTTTATATTTCCGTAGAAGATTATCCAAAGGAAAGAAAGTCATTGCCAATTGGAATTTTTGATTCCGGAACAGGAGGCCTTGCAGTTTTAAATACAATTTATGAGCTTGACAGCTATAACAACAATTCTCACAATACTGGTGGTGATGGAATTTTGGATTTCAGCTCTGAACGGTTTATCTACCTTGCCGACGAAGCAAATATGCCTTACGGAAGATATGATTCGGAAGGGAAAGCTGATTTTTTAAGAGAATTGGTGATTAAGGATGTCAGGTTTCTTCTTGGGAGTTCTTATTATACTTCACCTGAAGATTCTATTGCAAACGACGATAAAGAAGCTGTAAAGGCTATTGTTATTGCCTGTAATACTGCTACGGCATATGGTCTTAAAACAGTGCAGGATGCGGTTGATTATTGGGGACTGGATATAAGAATTATGGGGATTATTGATGCGGGTTCAAGGGCTGTATTAACCGGAATGGAAGAATATGAGAACACAATTATTGGAGTTTTAGCTACTGAAGGAACATGTTCTTCAGGGGGCTATCCAAAGTCGATAAAAAATAGTTTCACTATTCAATACCCTGATAAAGAAATCGCAATAGTGCAACAAGCAGGCATAGGACTGGCCGGTGCAATTGATGGTGATCTTAATTATCTTGATCCGGAAGCATCCGTACCCAGGGATAGTCAGGTATACCAGGGACCGGATATTGGGCATCCAAATTATGCAATAGATATTACACTCTGGGATGAATACAATTTTGAGGGAGGAAATAGCCTGATGACTGAATATGATGAAAAGGGTGAACTAATTCATGCTCAACTAAATTCAGTAAATAACTATATCCGGTATATGGTTACTCATATGATTAATAATATACTGGAGGAATTCCCTGGCAAAAAATTATCAAGAGTGATCCTTGGATGCACCCATTATCCTTACTTTGAAGAACAAATTAAAGAGCATTTTCTCTATCTGAAGGGAATGAATGCAACATACGATGCCCTGATAGACGAGAATATTCAGTTTATTGACCCCTCTGAATCACTGGCATCTGAACTCTACCAGTATTTGAAAGAAAATGATTTATGGGGATCTGATAAAAACGAAAACAGTCAGTTCTTTATTTCTGTGCCAAATTCATTGTTAGATGAAAATATGCTTGATGAAAAGGGCGAATTTCCTTACGAGTATAAATATGGAAGAATTATAAATTCATCCCTGCAATATGTAAAACTCGTACCTTTTTCAGATCAGTGGATCAATGAATCTATTCGCAGCAGGATGAAATTAAATATCCCCTATACATACCGGATGATATACGGGGAATAAGAATCAAGATTAAAGATTCAAGACAAACAGAATGAAATAATTCGTGAATTAGTCTTTCATTAGTGCATTTGTGGCCTCTTTTCCTTAACCAGATGCTGGCATTAAAAAATAATAATAAAATGAAGTTTAAAATTCTTGTTTTTGCTCTTTTTTTCTCCAGAATCCTAATGGCTCAAGATGTAATCCTCTCGTACAGTAACGCCACAGAAGAAGGTATGGACCAGATAATACTTGATGCGGGAATTCATATGATTAACACCGCCATTGAGCAGGATAAATTAAGAAGTGCTGTGATACTGGTGGCTAAAAATGGTAAGATTGTTTTGCATGAGGCCATTGGCTGGAAGGATAAAGACAAAGAAATTCCCTTAAAAAAAGATGCAATGTTTCGTATGGCATCAAATACCAAACCTGTGGTTGCAACAGGTATAAGCATTCTAAAGGATGAGGGAAAACTGAACTATCAGGATTATGTCAGAAAACACTTAAGCTCGTTTGATAATTACCGTTCAGGAAGTATTATGATTCACCATCTTCTTACACATACCAGTGGATTCAGAATTAAACCTATTTTCTATAAACCACTTATCCGGAAGTCAAAAGAAAATCCTGACGCCCCAAATTTGAGACTGGAAGTTGATAGGTTTGGGGAAACGGGAGCGGAGGTGGAAACAGGCACAAGCTATAAGTATAGTAATGCCGGTTTTAATACCCTGGGAGCTATAATTGAAACCCTTTCCGGCAGAGATCTGGATGTATTCCTTACAGAGAAAGTATATATGCCTCTTGGAATGAATGATACTTACCATCATGAAACCAATGAGGTTCTGGGAGAGAAGCTGGATAGAATGTCTACAGTCTATTATAAGAGAGATGGTGAATGGACTGTTGGCTGGAAGCCCGGGTATGAACCTCAATATCCATTTGTTCGGGCCTCCGGGGGAATGATCTCCACAGCCTATGATTATGCTGTTTTTTGCCAGATGTTTTTAAACGGTGGCATCTATAATGGGAAACGAATATTAAGTGAGAAGAGTCTTAAACAAATGACTTCTCCCCAGACAAAAAATATATACACGGAAGAGGAAAGGGGAAAGAGGGATTATTATTACGGATATGGCTGGAGAGTGATGAGAAACGGGACTTTTGGTCATGGCGGATCGGATGGAACAGTAGCCATGGTGGATCCGGATCATAAATTAATTATATTGTTCTTTACCCAAAGTCCGGGTGAGAGTAATGCCTATGCAGACCGCTTTTTCAAATTGGTTCAAGCTTCCATTAATAAATAAAGTGAGTTGGATACACAATACTTATCAACAACCTGCCAGGCTAATCTTGGTGTAGCTTGGAGTCTTGGTGTCTTGGTGGCGAATAGGAAAAAAAAGCACCAAATCTCCAACTTGTTTGCCGACAGGCAGGGACACAAAGAAAACACAAAGAAA
Organism: Bacteroidota bacterium; assembly: GCA_030642585.1. Taxonomy (GTDB): domain Bacteria; phylum Bacteroidota; class Bacteroidia; order Bacteroidales; family VadinHA17; genus JAYEGO01. The sequence goes on from DAOWNN010000296.1 coordinate 2,949, forward strand.
TCTCATTTTGCCAAATTTATGCTAAACGATTTAATAATATCAGGAACGATGACAAAAAAATATATTATACTATTTTTTCTGGTTTTACCGGGTATTTTCTTCATTTCATGTTCATCTGATTATGACCTGGTAATTGAGGGTGGTACTATATACGACGGACTGGGAAATGAAGCTTTTACGGCAAATATTGCTGTAAAAGACGGGAAAATTGTAAAAATTGGCAAATTTAAGCCAAAGGCTCCGAAAATAATAA
>DAOWNN010000054.1 GCA_030642585.1 Bacteroidota bacterium
TGTATAGCGTATAGGAATAGAACCGCCCATTTCATTATAAATATTTTTGTTAAAATGTTTCCATGGCATAGATTCATGATTGTTCAATATGGATTGAATGGGTGCTGCAACAACAACATCATGAGGAACAGTATCGATTGAAGACCGGTTTGCATCCAGAAATACATAATCAATATTCCAGTGATCTGAATTTGCTACCCGCCCCGGATCATGATCATTCTCAGCGATACTTGCCATGTTTAGAAATCTGAACCTAAACCCGCGATCCAGGTATTTGAGGCTATCAACATGAATGAGAACCTGCTTAAAATCCTGCAAAATTAGACTATTAGTTCCAGGCATGCTCCACACCCTATTCCAGGCAGTATCAGTCGGGGCAAGGAATTCAAGAATTAGAGAATCACCAACTTGAGGAAAATCTCCATGACCCATAGGCTGATAATAAAAACTCAAATACACTTCAGAACCGGCAGATGTGAGATCAATTGGTTTGGAGCTTAAGTAATCTGCAATAAATGAATTTGTATTTGCATGGTCATAGATCAGGCCCGCACTGTCCAGAACATCAAAAGTTGCCACGCCTATTGAAGGGGGATTTATACCATAAGAAGAATTTATAAAAACATCCTGGTCTTCCCATTTCTCAGGAGATGGATAAATAGTCTCCCTGGAGAAATCGTCAAAGAACGGAAGATCAATTGTGTCGGGTGCAAGGAAGGCCTTAAGCACTGGCATCAGGGTTTTGTACTCCTTTCTTAAAACAGGATTTTCTTCAAGTCCAACAACTTTTTCCTGAGCTAAAAGCAAAGCTGGAAGATTAAGAAAGAGCAGTAATATGTATTTATAGTTACTGAATATTTTCATCCTGGATAAGAGAAATTAAATTTGTAGTATCGGGTTGCGGCAACTTCAATGAATCGAGGCTAAGCCAGAGATACACCGGAGAGCCCAGTCTTACCTTCCTGTCTTCGTCATATTCCGGATTTTGCTTCCATACAAAGGCTTCCAGGGAATCTTCTTCGGTCAAAACGGTTTCATCATAAAGTACAGCACCCATATTTAAAGAAGCATTCAGTATCCTGTTCCTGGCCTGTTCAAAGCTCATCCCGGTTAGTTCCGGAGCCAGGGTCTTTCGATTACTCAAGCCGGTTCCAAGGACCAGATCAATGCTTACACCTTTAGGGATGGTATCTCCAGATTCAATTTCCATACCCTTAAACATTTGTTTCAAAACACTATTTACCGCAATATCATGAACATAGCTCAATCTTCCCACCTCCAGTCCTGCCATCTCCAGGGTGGCTTTTGCCTGCCGGTGTGTAATACCAACTACATCAGGCATAATTACCATTTCGCTATTTACTGCATTAATTATCAAAAATATTCGCCGGTTTTTCTTAACCATCTTTCCTGCCCCTGGATTTTGCTCCACAATAGCTCCCCTCTCAGCACTGGTACTATAAATAGAATCCACAATTTCCACTTTAAGCTTCTTATCGCTGGCAATTTCTTCAGCCTCAGTTAGAGTTAAACCATAAAAATCAGGAATTGGTCTGGTTCTTCCATGTTGCGTAAATAGTTTTAGCCACAACAAGGTAGCAAATATCAAGACTATGGAAAGTACCAGGGCTACTCCCAGATTTTTTAAGAAAATTTTACTGATAAGGAATTCGAAAAATTTAATTCTTCTGGACATGGAGAAAAAAGTTTACTTTATTAACGGATTGGCAAATATAAAATTATCCAGGCTTATTTGAAAATACAAATTTTCAATTTTTCGGGTCACTAAACAAAATTTCGAACAGACCCCGAAATCAGCCTGTTCGGCCTTGCTCTGCCGAAGCGGCTACGCGAAGGTGCAGCCGGCAGGCAAGCCTGTCCCGAGCTTATCGAGGGATTCGGGATGACCAGAAGTTAGTCACATTTAAAAATTTGAGTTTCACTAATAAACTTTTATTATATTATATAGTGTATCCCGTTCAACCGGAACACGTCTTGCCTCTTTAATAAGGTCAACAAGTTCTTCAGTAGAAAGTTTTGGTGTCTGGTCCTCAGAACCAGCCATAGAATAAATTTTTGTTGAATCATCAATGGTTCCATCGATATCATCTACCCCAAAGGAAAGAGAAAGTTGTGTTACATTTTTCCCAATCATTGGCCAATAAGCTTTAATATGGGGGAAATTATCCAGGAATATCCTGGAAATTGCAAAGTTCCTTAAATCCTCAATGGTAGACACCTCGCCAATTTCAGATAGTTGATTATTATCCTTTTTAAATTTAAGGGGAATAAAAACATTAAATCCATTTGTTTCATCCTGCAATTCTCTTAAACGATTCATATGATCTACCCTGTCGTCATAGCTTTCAATATGGCCATACAGTATTGTAGCATTTGAGGGAATTCCCAGTTCATGCGCAATACGATGAATATTTAACCACAATTCAGAGCTTGACTTATCATAACAAACCTGCTTCCTAATTTCCTCCCTGAAAATTTCGGCTCCTCCACCCGGAATAGAATCAAGACCATATTCTTTCAAAGCAAGAAGGCCTTCCTTTATAGACATCCCTGCTTTACGGATCATGAAATCTAATTCAATTGCAGTAAAGGCTTTAATATGTATATCAGGCCGGTGCTGTTTTACCAGTTGAAGCATCTTTCCATAATAATGTAAATCACGTTTTGGATGTACTCCACCCACAATATGGATCTCAGTCAAAGCTTTCCCGTTATAATGCTGCAGCCTTTCAAGAAGGTCCTCGTAAGTATACTCCCAACTGCCAGGCTCATTGATCTTTCTTTTATATGAGCAAAACTTACAGTTGTAAATACAAATATTGGTTGGTTCAAAATGGAAATTCCTGTTGAAATAGGTATTATGCTGGTTTAGTTTTTCCCGAATAAAGTTGGCCAAAATGCCAAGCAAACCAAGCTCTGCCTCCTGGTATAGGAATAAAGCATCATTTTGATCCAGCCTTTTCCCTGACAAAACTTTATCAGATGCCTTCCGTACCCCTGCGGATGAATGCTGAACCAGATTATTTATCAAAACCTCTGTTGCCATAATAAATTACCAATCAATACTGAACCCTGGTTATTTAATAAGTAAAGGAAAACAAAAAAAGGATCATTCCTGATCCTTTTCATTTTAAATTATATACAAAATATCACTATACCTTATGTCTTGGTTCATCAGATACTGACAGCTTGGCTCTCCCTTTGGTTCTTCTTGAGGCAATTATTTTTCGACCATTGGCGGTGGACATTCTTTCCCTGAAACCACGCTTATTTTTCCTCTTTCTGTTGGATGGTTGAAATGTTCTTTTCATTACTGTCTGATATTATATCCTGAAAATTGAGTTTGCGAAGTTAATGTTTTTTTATTCATCGCACAGGAATAAAGATGATTTTTTTTGTTTCAAAAAATTCTTCCGTGAAAAAATCCGAGACAGGCACTTCTTTTGCTTCAACAGGAAGCTCATTCAATTCACTTTTCAGGTCTCCTCCCTTCAAACAGATTATACCCTGCTCAGACTTATAAATTCCGGAAGAATAAAAATTATCTTTTACCCAACTATAAAAAAGGGGCAAAGAAGTAACTGCCCTGCTGACTACAAAATTAAATTTAGTTTTTACATCCTCAGCCCTGATTTGTGCTGTGTTGATGTTTCCCAAATTTAGAGTATTTGATATTTCATTTACAACCCTGATCTTTTTTGCAATACTATCAATGAGATAGAATTGTGTTTCTGGAAAAAGAATAGCAAGCGGAATCCCAGGGAAACCTCCACCAGTACCAACATCCATTACCTTCTGCCCTTGTTTGAAAGAATGAAAAATGCCAATTGCCAGTGAATGCAGTACATGATGTTCATATAAGTTACCGATATCTTTTCTTGAGATCAGGTTTACACGTTCATTCCAATAGTTGTATAAACTTCCTAATTCTGAAAACTGCTTAATCTGAAGGGGAGATAAGTAAGGAAAGTATCTTTGAAGGATCTCCATAAGGACAAAAGGGATTACTGTCCCGATTTTGGATTATTCAGGACATTATAAAGGAGTTCCCTTGCTCTGAAAAGTTGCGCTTTTACTGTACCCAGTGGCAAATTCATTTCTTTTGCAATTTCTTCGTACGAATACTCCTTAAAATATCTTAACTCTATTAAGCTCCTGTATCTGGGTTTCAACTGGGTGACAATATCCCTGAGTAAAATCTCTCTCTGCTTTTTGATCAGGTTTTCTTCCGGATCGAGAGTTCCTGACTGAATGGCCAAAGGAGAACTGCTGGCAGGATCATCAACCTGGTCAATGGAGATGGTATTTCCCCTTTTCTTCCGGATAAAATCGATACAATTATTGGTAGCAATTTTGAAAAGCCAGGTGCTAAATGCAAATGAAGCAGTATATTGCTTGATATTTTTAAAGGCTTTGCCAAATGCCTCAATGGTTAGATCCTCAGCATCTACACTATTGTTCACCATCTTCAGAAGCATGTAATAGATGGCATCCCTATACCTGTTCATCAATTCCGCATAAGCTTTCTGATCCCCTGTTAAAGCCTTTTCAATAAGTTTGCAATCGTATTGGGCCTTTTCAGAGAGGTTTGGGTTTACTTCCATGTAGGTGGGGGTGAGCTAATTATATTAGAAATTACAAGGCTTAAATTAACAAATGGTGAAAGGAAATCATAAAAAAGCGAAGGTACGAATAAATTCACTTCCTTCAAACGTGTCATCCCAATTTTATAGATCGTTAGCATAAAAGAAAGTCTTACAAAAAAAGCTGCCAGAACAATAATTAAAAACTTTAAATCTATAAGCAGCACAATAAACAAAAGGTAAAAGAAAACCCTGGAGATAAGTTCACCTGCCAACAGGCTTTTGGTACCCATATTATAATGTGATCCTGTTGTCAAATGTCTCTTTTTCTGTTTAAACCAGGTACTAAAAGATTTCTCAGCCTCAGAATAGGTGTATGTGTCAGAAGAGAATTCCACCCTCGTATTCCCCTCCGTTGCAACCTGGTTAATAAAAAGATCATCATCTCCTGAAGCAAGTTTCCGATGTGCAGCAAAACCCTTATTTTCAAAAAAGAGTGATTTTCGGTAGGCCAAATTTCTGCCAACGCCCATATATGGCCTTCCTGCCATAGCAAAGCCAAAATATTGGAGCGCAATAAAAAAGGTGTCAAACCTGATAAAGTTGTTGATAAAGCCTTTTTCCCTGCTATAAGCGCCGTAGCCAAGAACAACAGAAGTTTCATTATCGAAATTCCTCTGCATTCCGGAAATCCATTTCTCTGACCCTGGCTTGCAATCAGCATCTGTCAGCAGAAGCCACTCATGGCTGGCAGCTTTAATTCCTATTGTGAGAGCCAATTTCTTCCCGTGAGTAAACTTTGCATCTTTCTTTATATGAGTAGTTTTTAGCCTGGGATACTTCTTCCCGAGATCTTCAAGGAGTTCATCAGTTTTATCTTCTGAGCAATCATTTACAACAATCACCTCAAATTCGGGGTAATCCTGACTCAAAACCAGGGGCAGGTTTTTTTCAAGATTCCGGGCTTCATTTCTCGCACAGATAATAATAGATATTGGCTGTATTCCTGTCTTTATTTCCTCAGTTTTTGAGAAAGGCAGCCTGATATAAAAAAATAAATAATAAAATAATTGAACAAGGGTACTGATAAGAAACAACACAAGCAATAAATCAGAAACCGAAAACCTGCCAAAAAGTATGTAATCCATAGTTTATATAATTGAACAATTTTATTAAAGATTTCTTTAGAATCCAAATCCCAGGCTTACCAATCTCTATTGTTCATACTTAATATTTATATTTGCCCTTATGAACTTCAGTGTCAATCACCGGGATTCAGGATCTGCAGCACGTGCCGGCACAATCACAACTGATCATGGTGTGATTCCGACTCCTGTATTTATGCCTGTGGGAACTGTGGGTAGTGTTAAGGGCATTTCCCAGGCTGAATTAAAAGAACAAATAGATGCCAAAATAATATTAGGAAACTCGTACCACCTATACCTTCGCCCGGGCATTGAAATTCTGAATCGTGCTGGTGGGCATCATAAATTCATGGCATGGGATCGCCCTATCCTGACCGATAGTGGAGGATACCAGGTTTTTTCCCTATCTAAAAACAGGAAAATCACAGAAGAAGGATATATTTTTCGTTCACATATTGACGGGTCAAAGCATATTTTCACACCTGAATCAGTAGTTAATATCCAGAGGAATATAGGTTCAGACATTATGATGGCACTGGACGAATGCACTCCTTATCCCTGCGATTATGATTACGCGCTGAAATCGATGAAACTTACTCACCGCTGGCTGGAAAGGGGTATTAAACACTTTGAAGCAACTAAGTCAATTTATGGTCATACCCAAAGTTTTTTCCCAATAGTGCAGGGAAGTGTATATCCTGATTTGCGGAAAAAATCTGCTGAGACTATAAGTTCATTTAACCAGGAAGGTAATGCAATTGGTGGCCTGTCTGTTGGTGAACCTGAAGAACTGATGTATGAAATGTGTGAGGCGGTAACTCAAATTCTGCCTCCGGATAAACCCAGATATCTAATGGGTGTTGGTACACCTGCAAATATACTGGAATCAATTGCATTAGGTGTGGATATGTTCGATTGTGTAATGCCTACCCGAAATGGAAGAAATGGTATGTTGTTCACCGGCACTGGGATTATCAATATTAAGAATGAAAAATGGAAAGATGATTTTTCTGCTATTGATGAGACCGGAACATCCGGGGTGGGGATACAATATTCGAAAGCTTATTTACGTCATCTTATACATGCAAAGGAAATGCTAGGTGCACAGATTGCCAGTATTCATAACCTCAGTTTTTATATGTGGCTTATGAATGAAGCGAGAGATAGAATTGCAAACAATACTTTTGCCGATTGGAAAAACAAAATGATCCCAAAACTTAAAACCAGGTTGTGAAACCCTCATCTATAAGGTAAGTGATAATAAAAAGAAGCATGAAAATTAAAGGAAGTTTAATCCTTGACGTATACATCATTAAAAAGTTTCTGGGGACTTTCTTTTATGCCCTGGCATTGCTGATGTTAATTGTCATTGTTTTTGATATTTCCGAAAAACTGGATGATTTTATTGAAAATAGTGCTCCTCTTAAAGAGATAATTTTTGAGTACTACTTTAATTTTATTCCATACTTTGCCTTACTGTTCAGTCCGCTTTTTACTTTTATTTCCGTAATATTTTTCACCTCAAAACTGGCAAATAATTCTGAGATCATTGCCATGTTCAGTAGTGGTTTAAGATTCAGAAGGTTGCTTCTACCATACTTCATTGCTGCATTTATTATTGCAGGATTTACATTTCTTCTTGGGAATTATGTCATTCCAAACGCAAATCAAAATCGTCATGAGTTTGAAGAAACTTATATCAGGAAAGGTCCGGTATCTGTAAATAAAAGGAACATACATCTTCAGGTGCAACCAAATGAATATGTCTATATGGAAAGCTATAGCAATTCATCTAAAACGGGATACAAGTTTTCCATGGAAAAATTTTCAGAAGATGGAAAACTTGAATCAAAATTGATTTCAGACTATGTAAAATGGAATGAGGAAACAAATACATGGACAGTGCGAAATTACTATATCAGAACAGTTCAGAAAGATGGAAGTGAAGTGCTGGTTTATGGAAGAGAAATTGATACCACTATGAACATATTCCCGGAAGAATTTTCGAGGAGGGATAACTTTGTAGAGAATATGAATATCAAAGAACTGAAAGAATTTATCACACAACAGAAGCTACACGGATCAGAAAATATTACACCATTTTTAATTGAAAGATACCGCCGCCTTGCCTTTCCTTTTTCCACATTTATTTTAACCCTGATAGGTATGACCCTCTCCTCCCGGAAAATCAGAGGTGGAGTGGGAGGACACATTGGCGCTGGCATTGGACTTAGTTTTGCCTATATACTATTTATGCAGTTCTCTTCACAGTTTGCCATCGGCGGAGCCATTGATCCATTGTTGGCAGTTTGGATGCCTAATATTGTCTTTGCCGGTATAGCCAGCGTGCTTTATTATTTTGCTCCCAAATAATCTTCTCTCCATACAAAATTTAGCTTTTCCAGGCCCTGATCAGCTCAATTAATACAACATTCTCTATGTCTGCCCTTTAGCAAATCTCAATGGGAAATTAATTGAAATATATTTTTATAACTAACATGTATTTTGTAATGTTGCACTTGCAAATACCAAAACCAGATATTTGCATTTCTTTTTTTAAACTAAACTGCCAAATTATGGCCCTAAAAAGAAAGATTCGGGAATTGCATAAAAAAAGGGAAGAAGTCCTTACCGGAGGTGGAGAAAAGGCGATTGAAAAACAAATTGCAATGGGCAAATTAACTGCCCGCGAGCGAATTATCAGTCTGGTAGATAAGAATACCTTTAGTGAGTATGACCTGTTTGTTGAGCACGAAGCCCGTGATTTCAACATGGATAAGAAAAAACTTCATGGAGATGGAGTTATTATTGGTACTGGTACCATTCATAAGAAACCGGTTGCCATATATGCCCAGGACTTCACAGTGGCCGGAGGTTCCTTAGGCCTGATGCATAGCAGAAAGATTACCAAAATTATGGATTATGCCCTGAAAATGAGGATGCCGTTGATTGGTATCAATGATTCAGGGGGAGCCCGGATTCAGGAGGGGGTAAATTCCCTTGCCGGGTACGGGGAAATCTTTTTCAGAAATACACTTTCTTCAGGTGTTATTCCCCAAATTTCAGTAATACTTGGACCATGCGCAGGCGGTGCAGTTTATTCACCCGCCCTTACTGACTTTGTGTTTGTTACAGATAAAATTTCAAAAATGTTTATTACCGGACCTGAAGTAATTAAAACAGTACTGGGGGAAGAAATTTCAATGGAAGATCTGGGAGGGGCGCGGGTACATTCTGAAATTACAGGAAATGCACACTTTTTTGCAAAAAGTGAACCAGAAACCCTTGAGCAAATAAAAAAATTGCTCTCCTTTATCCCATGGAACAATTCCGATAAAGCCCTTGCTTTTAAATCTAAAGAACCTAAAAAAGATTATAAAATTGGTCAGATCGTACCGGATGATCCTACTCAACCCTACGATGTTAGAGATGTTATCAAGGCAGTAGTTGATGACTCTGACTTTTTTGAAGTTCAGGAAAAATGGGCTGCAAACATTGTCATTGGCTTCGGACGACTTGGTGGAAAAACTATTGGATTTGTATGCAACCAGCCCCTTGTACTTGCTGGTGTTCTGGATGTGGATTCTTCTGATAAATCAGCAAGGTTTATTCGCTATTGCGATGCTTTCAACATTCCAATTGTTACCCTTGTTGATCTTCCCGGGTATCTTCCTGGTGTTGACCAGGAGCATGCGGGAGTAATACGGCATGGTGCTAAACTACTATATTCGTACAGCGAGGCTACTGTTCCCAAAATTACCCTTATCATCAGGAAAGCTTATGGTGGTGGTTATATTGCAATGAGTTCCAGACATCTAAGGGCCGATTTTGTTTTTGCATGGCCAGGAGCTGAAATTGCAGTGATGGGACCTGAAGGTGCTGCGAATATTATCTTTCGGAAAGAAATAAATGAAGCCGAGGATCCGGAGAAGATGCGACAGAAAAAGATTAAAGAATATAAAGCTAAATTTTCAAATCCATATGTTGCCGCAGCTAAAGGTTATATTGATGCAGTAATTGAACCGGAAGAAACGCGAAAGCTCTTATTACACGCTATTGATGTATCAGATAACAAAGCTATTTCAGGGCCCAGAAAAAAACATGGGATTCCTCCATTTTAAGCCTTATTGGTAGTTTTAACTTTGAACAAACATCCCATGGGAACAAAAGAATCACCAAAAGTAAGTCGTTTCAAATCAATTGTAATTGAAGGGACAAAATATAAAACTCACCTTACCACTAAATTCAGCAATCGGGAAAAATGGGAAAAGCCTGACATCAACAAGGTTTTTTCATTTATCCCCGGAACCATTTTAAAGGTGAAGGTAAAAGAAGGTCAGAA
>DAOWNN010000177.1 GCA_030642585.1 Bacteroidota bacterium
AACGAATTTAACTTTCTTTTAGTTGATAACCTAATTCGGAAGGGAGGGAGGGAAGAAAGTGCCTAAAGTGCCTAAAGTGACTAAAATGACTAAAATGACTAAAATGGAAAAGGTTTACTAAAATGTTTCATGGACGCAAGAGTTTGAGAAAGTACTGTTAATTAATTAACAGAAGAATTTCTCCTTTGGATTAAAACAAAATAGAAATAAGCCAGGCATTAATAATTATAGCCTTTACATTTAACATTTGCCCTGAGCTATTTCTCGTTTTAAAGCTTAAAGCTTATCCTCACACTGGTCCCCTTTTTCACCTTTCCGGTAATTACCATTTTCCCATCCCATTGATAAACCCTTTCTCTCATGTTCATGATGCCCAAAGATTTTGAGGATTTGACAAGACTCTCTGAAATTCCTATCCCATTATCCTTTATTAAAATATTCAAATCATTCTTTTCTACGCTAATGGAAAGTTGAACTTCGCTTGCATTTGCGTGTCTTGCAATGTTTGTAAGGGCTTCCTGTACAATACGGTAAACAGAGATTGCTTGTTCAGGCAGAAGTTCAGGCTCCTCATCCGGCAGATCAAGCTTTAATAATATTCCTGTACGTTCATGAAATTGATCTAATTGCCAACTCAAGGCCTCCATGAGTCCCAGGTCATCCAAAATGCTTGGTCTGAGGTTCGCAGATATCCTTTGAACAGTTTTTATGGATTGAGTTACTATATCTTTGATAGAACCGGCATTTTTTTCAAAACCTGATTTACTTTCCTTTAATTTATTTTCCAGCCAGCTCAGGTCCATTTTAATTGCTGTGAGAATTTGACCCAGGTCATCATGTAAATCCTGTGCAATTTGTTTTCTTTCCTTTTCTCTTACCGTTTCTAAATGCCGGGCCAGGTTTTGAAGGCGACTGAATGAATTCTTAAGCTTTTTTTCATTTTCCCTGACTGAAGTAATATCGAAGGCATAGTATAAAACATGTTCATTATCTACATTTATAAAGTGTTTGTCCAATACTTTTCCATCCTCCTCAATTACCATGTGTTGATTTTCCTGCTCATTAAGAATTATTGGAATGGGACAGTTATCACAAATTGATGAATTCTTATATAAAGAGCCATAACATTTTGTTCCAGGCATGGCACCTATTTGAATGGCATGCTGATTAGCTGCTACGATTTCATAGTTTTCTTTTCGAATGAGCATTGTGATATCAGGCATATGGTCAAGGAAAACCTGTGAAAGAAAAGTTTGTTTTTCAAGAGCAATTTGTGTTTTCAAAAAGGCTTTACGAGATTCATTTTCATGCAACTCTCTTTTTATTGCAGGAATGAGCCTGGTAAGATTATCTTTAAGGATATAATCTGAGGCCCCCGATTGCATCGCTTCTACTGCCTTTTCTTCTCCAATCAATCCTGAAACCAGTATAATCGGTACAAGGGGCATGGTTTTTTTGATGATTTTAATAGCTTCCAGACCTGAAAACCCCGGCATCATAAAATCACAGAGAATTAAATCCCAAATCCTTGAGGGCAGTATTTCACGAAGTTCCGTGGCTGTACAAAGCCTTTCCCAGACAGGTTTAAACCCTCCCTTTTCCACCTCATAGATCAGGAGTTCTGCATCTTCAGGGGAATCTTCAATTAAAAGAAGTTGAATTTTCTTTTTCATAGCAATTCCATGTAGTTCCTTAAAGATAGAGTTTTTGTTCTTAATCATCTCTAAAGGAAGGAGTTTTTGCTTTTGGTTTCTATTTATTATGTAATTTTATGTTTTTTCGGGACTTAATATTTTTATCCTTTTACCTTAAGTGTAAAAATCAGGAAGTAGTATTAAATAATTATTGAAAAATATGAAGAATTTATTTAAAGGATTAATGCTCATTCTTATGTCATCTGTCCTCTCTGTTATGAATCAGGCATGCATAAATAAGGGAAACACAGGATCCCAAAATCAAAATCAAAAGAATATGAAAATTGGAAGCTCAGTTTTTGGAACATTTAATGGCGAAAAGGTTTTTCTGTATAGCCTGGAAAATGAGAGTGGGATGAGGGTGAATATTACAAATTACGGTGGAATTGTTACTTCTATTATTGTTCCTGACAGGGAAGGAAACTATGAGGATGTTGTTCTTGGATTTGACAGCCTTTCGGGATACTTAAATGATCATCCCTATTTTGGTTGTATTGTTGGACGTTATGGAAATCGCATTGCTTATGGAGAATTCACCCTGGATGAAGAGTTATATAAACTTGCCAGCAATAACGGGGAAAACCATCTTCATGGAGGAATATCAGGCTTTGATAAAAAACTGTGGAAATCTGAATCTTTTCAAGTTGAAAATGGTGTAGGAGTAATCATGAATTATACCAGTCATGATATGGAAGAGGGTTACCCGGGAAACCTGGAAACTACTGTTACATATCTGCTGACCAATGAAAATGAATTGAAGGTCAGTTATAAAGCAACTACCGACAAGGCTTGCCCTGTAAACCTCACTCAACACAGCTATTTTAATCTTACAGCCGGGAAAGAAAATGTTCTCGCGCATGAAATCAAGATACATGCAAGTAAATATGTTCAGGTAAATGACGGATTGATCCCTACAGGAGAGTTACCAGATGTTAGTGGAACAGATATGGACTTTCAGGATTTTCATACAATTGGGGAACGAATACTCCAGGTTCCCGGAGGTTATGATCATTCATACGTTCTTGATAAGGAGGAGGAAGAATATATTCTTTGCGCTGAGGTCTTTGAGCCAAAGAGTGGAAGATTGATGGAGGTTTTTACTTCAGAACCGGCTGTTCAGTTTTATACCGGAAATTTCCTGGATGGAAGTTTAACAGGAAAGAGCAAGCTTGTATATAATCAGCATTATGGCTTTTGCCTGGAAGCGCAACACTTTCCAGATTCTCCAAATCAGCCCCTGTTTCCAAATACAATATTAAGACCCGGAGAGGAGTATTCCCAACTAACTGTTTATAAATTCTCTGTAAAATAAACATGAATAATAAAAGGATAAGCTCGATTATTTTTCTTCTATTTCTCCTGGTACCAAAGGTGGAAGCTCAAAGCCTTGAAACTTTTGGTTTTCGTTTCACCAATGGTTTGGAAATAGCATCCATTAGTTTGGTGGAAAGTGAGGAAATAGTAATGACCCAACCCATTCCTCTATTTAGTTTTGAGGTGAATGGAGAGTCTTACACTTCTTCGGATGCAAAGGTTCTGTATGAGAATGGCTTGATTCGGTATATGTTTCTGAATGGAATAATCGGGACTTTCAAATCTGTTCATAATGAAGACCATGGATGGAAGGGGATTTTGTTGATTCAGAATCGTTCCGTGGATACCATCATGGTGGAAAATGTAGTGCCCTTTGGTGCCTTTGATGATCATATTTATCTCTCTGCTGCTGGGCCCCCTGACCTGGCCAGGGCATATTTGAACCTGCCCGGAAAGAAGCCTGTAAGTGTAATACTTCCTGATAATGCCTGGGAAATGGGATATGCTTCGATAGAATTGGATCATAACTTCTCAGTTTGTGCTTTTTGTCGCCGCACAGGTAAGGAACAAGCGGTTTTGAAAAGATATTCATCACTGTTACCTCCAAATGCCAACATTGAATATACCTTTTATGCAGACTTGTTTGAGGGAAGGTGGCAGAATGGCTTAAAACTCATGTTTCGGGACCGCTACCTTGAGGATCTTGAGGAATTTGATAATACCCTCTATGAAAGGGAGGATTTAAAATGGATCAGGGATAAATATATAATTGCTCTGCAATTTGCATGGGACAAAGATTTTTTTGATTTTGAAAAAGGGAAGTATAATTTCCATTATTTCCTGGAAGAGGGCAAAAAAATATTTGGAGGATATGATGTTTACGGATTGTGGCCAGGCTGGCCCCGCCTTGGTATTGATGAAAGAAACCAGTGGGAATTATATGAGGATCTTCCACTAGGATTACCTAAATTAAAGGAGCTTTCCACATTTGGTAAGAATTCAGGCACAGGTTTTTTTATTTCATATAACCCATGGGATGAGAGTACCAATCAGAAAGACCCTATTGAAGGAATGGCTAAACTTATTCACTCCCTTGATGCAGATGGAGTGGTATTGGATACCCGTGGTAGTTCAAGCAAGCGCCTGCAAACAGCAGCTGATATTGTCAGGGAAGGAGTAATTATGTATTCTGAAGGGATGGCGGTTCCAAAGGATATGCCGGGAATTGTTTCAGGGAGAGTGCATAATGCAATTGAAAGATCTCCTATTCTTAATTTGAACAAACTTATTAAGCCTGAATTTTCAATTTTCCGGGTGAATACCTTACATAACGGCCCTTTTAACCGGGATATTTCAATTTCTTTTTTCAATGCTTATGGTACCGAAATAAATTTCTTCAATCCAGGTCGTCCCGACTGGATGAAGGGAACTTTTAATTACCTGGGCAGAACCACAAAATTATTAAGGGAGAACTCTTCAGTTTTTCATGACCACGACTGGACACCCCTTATAGCTACCATCAAAGATGATATCTGGGTGAATGAATGGAAGTCTTCAGCGAAAACTATATATACCATTTTGAGCATGGACCCGGATGGATACTTCGGGCCTTTGTTTGAAGTTAACCCGGCAGAAAACTATCATTTTGTTAGTTTATGGAACCATAAGGAATTAATTCCGATTGAGAAGGATGGTAAATTTTATATACCTGTAGATGTAAAAGAGTTTAATAAAACCCTGATTGGTACAAATATGGAAGGTAATGTTGATTGTGTATCTCGCTTACCTGAATTATTGGATGTCAATCAAAGGGGTGATTCCATAGAGGTTCATGCCAGTTCGGAAGGTCAGATTTTGATATGGGAGAGTGATCCTTCCTATCAGCTTGATCCTGTCATCTTTAATGACTCTATTATCAATATTCGCTTCAGAGATTTTTTCTCAAAAACCGAAGGGAAGTTTGTAATCCAGCTGGTTAATGAAAATGAACTTCTGGATGAAGCCATTGCTGAAGTTCAGTCGGGTAAACCATGGCTGATAAGTCAGGTTAAACTAACCCGGAAGGTGAAAAAGTCACCACGGGGAATGGTTGAAGTTGATGCCGGAAGCTTTTTGTTCAAAGTCTCAAATTCAGATCAGTTTATTCCTTACCCTGATTATTCCATACCAGAGGAAATAGAAATGGATAAGTTTTTTGTGGATAAATATCCAGTGACTAACGAAGAATTTCTTGAATTTATGGTGGCTACTTTTTATAAACCTGAAAACCCGGTAAATTTTTTAAAGCACTGGAAAAATGGCAGCTATCCTGTTGGACAGGCTAAATATCCGGTGGTGTATATTAGTTTGGAGGATGCCAGGGCATATGCTGAATGGGCCGAAAAGAGATTGCCTACTGAAGTAGAATGGCAATATGCTGCCCAGGGCAATGATGGAAGAACCTGGCCATGGGGGCAGGTTTTTCACGGAACAAAATGTAACAAT
>DAOWNN010000149.1 GCA_030642585.1 Bacteroidota bacterium
AATGGACAGATGGTTGATGTTAGCTGGGATGGCATTGATTATAAGAAAGGAATTGTGGAAAATATTCCCACTCATATTATTCCCTGTCATGGTGATACCGTTATTACCAGTGGGTATTCTTTTGTTTTCCCCGAAAATATTATTATTGGAATAATTGGTGAAAAAATAGAACAGGGAGGAAATCTAAACCGGGCTGAATTATATTTTTCTACGGATTTTAACAATCTGTACTATGTATATGTTACCGAAAATCTTGCATCGGCAGAACTGGATAGCCTTGAAACAGATGTAAATAAATGAGTAGTCCTTTAATTAAAAATATTGTCCGCTTTATTATACTGGTGATCATCCAGGTTTTTATACTGAATAATATTCGGATTAATGGATATATCAATCCATATCTCTATGTTTTATTTATCCTGTTATTGCCTTTTGAAACTCCGGGCTGGCTTTTACTGCTTTCTTCTTTTTTTCTTGGGCTGGTCATCGATATTTTTTCACATACCCCGGGGATGAATACAGCAGCTGCAGTATTTATGGCATTTTGCCGTCCCGGTGTTATCCGTTTGTTGTCCGGGTCTAAAATGATTGAGCCCGGTGTTAAGCCCGGCATCAGGGATATGGGGGTTCAGTGGTTTTTCCTTTATTCGCTGTTCCTTGTTTTGTTACACCATCTTGTTCTGTTCTATATTGAGGTTTTTCGATTCAGTGAGTTTTTTCAAACAATGTACCGTGTTCTTTTTAGCACCCTGGCTACCCTGATACTTATTATCCTGTTTGAATTCCTCTTTCTAAAAAAAGAAAGCAGGGATTGATGTTTTAGGTGTTGGGGCCGGTGCCTAAATGAATCCATTGAATCAATTATTATTTTCTTTCCATTGTTGATTAAAGGATTTCCGGGCAAGCTGCGGAAGGTCTCTTCTTGGTCCCCAGGTTTTGCTTAAAATCTTTTTTAAAGCATAATTCCGAATGCCATAAGATCCCATATTCATATATTTTCTTTTCAGCATTACTTTCTTCATTCCCCACATGGTTTTTTTTTCAATACCCGGAACAGATCCTTCCTTCACCCAATCATTTCTGTTAACAAGTAATAATTTATGCAGGGGTATTTTTACAGGGCATATTTCTGTACATTTTCCACATAGTGATGAAGCAAAGCTGAGATGATGATAATCTGTCATCCCATTCATATACGGACTGATCACAGAGCCAATAGGGCCAGTGTAAACAGTATTATAGGTATGTCCGCCAATATTCCTGTAAACCGGACAGGCATTCAGGCAGGCCCCACATCGTATACATGACAATGCTATTCGCTGTCGTTCTTTTTTTAAAAGCTCGGTTCGTTTATTGTTCAACAATACAATATACATTTCCTTTGGTCCGTCAGTTTCATTTTCTTTTTTTGGCCCGCTGATTATTGAATTATATACAGTAACGCGTTGTCCTGTTCCATAAGAAGCAAGTAATGGCCAGAATAATTCCAGGTCGGTGACTGATGGAATCAGTTTTTCTATTCCGGCTACGACAATATGTATTTTGGGAAATGATACCGACATCATTCCATTCCCTTCATTTTCTGTAAGAGCAACAGAACCGGTATCAGCAATTAAAAAGTTACTGCCGGTAATCCCGATATCAGCAGATGTGAATTCTTTTCTAAGCCTCTTTCTGACAAATGAAGTAATATCTTCCGGTGTACTATTTGCATCCAGATCAAATTGTTTATTAAACAGTTCTGCAATATCTTCTTTTGATTTATGCATCACAGGAGTAACAATATGATAGGGTTTTTCTCCTGCAATCTGAACAATATATTCACCCAGGTCTGTTTCTATCGAATCTATTCCTTCTTTCTCAAAGGCGGTATTTATTTCGATTTCTTCTGTGGTCATTGATTTTGCCTTCACTATTTTTTTTGCCTGATGTTTATCAGCAATTTGAAGGATCTCCCTGACAGCCTCCGTTGCATCCTGTGCCCAGATAATTTTCCCTCCATTTTTAGTGAAATTTAATTCGAATTCAATAAGATATTTTTCCAGTTCGTTAATGACCTTATGTTTAAGGAAGGCAGCTCTGGTCTTTGCAAGTTCAGAATTCTTAAATTGCAGCATTCCCTCTTCTACAGATTCATTGTACCTGGAGATATTGAAATTTATGGTTTTCCTGTGTTCAGGATTAAAGGCCTTGATATTTGCGTCTGTGATGAATTTCTTTTTTATCTCCCACATATTTTGTTCTATCTTATAAAGTCTGAGAAATTTTTTCAACTCTCCTTTGATGTCTTCCTCCTTCAAATTCTGTATTCAGAAACTTTAATGCCATTTCCATTGCTAATTCCTTATTGACAAATCGTCCGGGAAGAGATAAAATATTTGCATTATTATGTTTACGAGACAATTCTGCCTGTTCAATTGTCCAGCAGAGGGCAGCACGTATATTTGAATATTTATTTGCCGTCATTTGTGCCCCATTTCCACTTCCGCATATTATAATACCTTGCTTATATTTATCATCATCAACAGCTTTTGCCAGTGGATGTATATAATCCGGGTAATCTACGCTGTCGGAAGAAAAAGTACCCATATCCTTTACTTTGTATCCCAGGCCCGTTAATTTTTGCTTTAGATATTCTTTCATTTCATATCCACCATGATCACAGGCTATAGGAAGAATTTGTTGCTTATCAAACATTTTATGACAATTTTACTACAAAGTTAGCCAGTTTTTATTTGTGTGTCTAATATTTTATAAATAGTGTACCTTGTTTTATGAATACTTGGTTTATTTCACCGTGAGAAATCTCATTCTAAGGTTTTTCCGTGAGTGTTTCACTTTTTGCTTAAATCAATGAGACTAAATTTTCAATTCACTTCGTTCTTGAAAATTCAAAGCCTAATTGATCCCCTCGAGTTATTGAGTGTATCTCCGGGTCTTATTCCCCACCGCTTGCGGCATAATGAAAAAACAATATTCTTTTGTGATATCCCGCTGCAAGCAGCGGGGAAATTCATTTCTACACTTTTAAACAAATAAAAGTTAATAAACCTGAAATTTTGTTTTTAAAATGTGAATAATAGTTTTCTAATTCATTTCTTTCATTAATAAATAATAATTTAGCATTAGAAATGCTGAGTTTTTAATATTTATTCAACATAGATTAACAATATAACAGCATTAAATAACATTTATTTTTACACATTTATTAAAAAGCTTACATGTCAATAAATACGTAAGTTACTATTTATAAAGATATTAAAATTGACAATTGGCTTAATAAATGTTGACAAAACTTTATAACTTCGTTTGTCAAGAAAAGAGTATAAAAGTTTTCAAATGAATTAACAGTATATATACAATAAAAGCTTTATTATAAAAATTTATTATTATTTATACTTGTTGATAAACTGAAAAGATATGAATTACAGGGATGAGATCATTAGGTTAAAAAAAGTAAAAAATGCAATAATACTGGCTCATTATTACCAGGTTCCAGAAATACAGGATATTGCTGATTACATTGGAGACAGCCTGGGACTTGCACAACAAGCTTCTCAGACAAATGCAGATCTTATTGTATTTGCAGGTGTGCATTTTATGGCAGAAACTGCAAAAATATTAAGTCCTGAAACAAAAGTTGTACTCCCTGATATTGAAGCTGGCTGTTCATTAGCCGATTCATGTCCACCAAAAGAGTTTTCCGAATTCAAGAAAAAATACCCGGAACACATTGTAATTTCATATATAAACTGTAGCGCAGATATAAAAACAATATCTGATGTAATTTGTACATCAGGTAATGCTAAACAAATTGTTGAATCTTTTCCTGAAGAACAAAAAATTATTTTTGCACCTGATAAAAACCTGGGAGCTTATATTAACAATATCACAGGGAAAAATATGGTTTTATGGGATGGTACCTGTGAAGTTCATGATGTTTTAAATACTGAATCTATTATAAATCTTAAGATAGAACATCCTGATGCTAAGCTGGTGGCTCATCCTGAATGTAAAGCACAGGTACTTGAACTGGCCGATTATGTTGGATCAACCACAGCAATGCTGAACTTTACAAAAACGGATCATACGCAAAAATATATTATAGCCACAGAAACAGGGATCTTACATCAAATGCATAAAAATTCCCCTGAAAAAGAATTTATTATTGTTCCAACAGATGAAACATGTTCCTGTAATGACTGCCCGTACATGAAACTAAATACAATGAAAAAGCTATATAAATGTATGGAAAACGAAATACCGGAAATACAACTTGATGACCGAACAATTGAATTGGCAAAAAAACCTATTAATAAGATGTTGGATATTTCAAAAAAACTTAATCTTATAAAATAGATGAAAACTTTCAAACTACTTGTTATCATATATTTAATGATATTTTCCGGAACGATTTATGCTCAGGAGGAAATTCTTCCGGATGGTTTAACAGTTTTTTTTCATTCCAATGGAAATAAAAGCAGTGAAGGTTTTATTAAAAACGGCAAACCTGAGGGTTACTGGAAAACATATAACGAAGAAGGTGTTTTATTATCTGAAGGAAACAGAAAAAACTATTTACTTGACAGCATATGGAATTTTTATGATGAAACTGCTAAGTTAAAACTACAGATAACATACAAAGAAGGAAAAAAAAATGGAATAAGAACAACATATCGTGAAAATGAACACATTGAGGAGAATTTTGCAGATGATTTGAAACAGGGAATAACCAGCTATTACTATCCGGGCGGAGAAATTAAAAAAACGGTTTTTTATATTGATGGCCTGGAGGAAGGAATAGCAAAAGAATATGCGGAAGATGGCAGGATTACACAATTGATCACCTATAAAAAAGGATTTATTTCGAACAGGGAAAGGATCAACCGTTTCGATAATGAAGAAAAAAAACATGCTAACTGGAAATATTTTTATGAAAATGGAAATTTAAAATTAGAATGTATCTATAAGCATGGGTTAAGGAATGGTTATTATAAAGAATATGATCAGGAAGGAAACCTCCTTCATGCATATAAATTTGTAGATGGCGTAAAACAGGAATTCGTTGCAGAACTTACAAAACTCGATGTCAGGACAGAATATTTTCCTGATGGAAAAGTTAAAATAAAAGCTACTTATAATGATGACAATAAACCGGAAGGCGTGTGGAGGGAATATAGCGAAGAAGGCGAAATAGAAAAGTCATATATCTATAAAAATGGGGTTGTCATCGGAGAGGGGATCATTACAGAACAGGGTGAAATGAACGGGCCATGGAAAGAATATTATGATAACAGGGTCCTTAAAGGAGAAGGGCTTTATGATCATGATGTAAAAGTAGGACCATGGATTTTTTACCATATGAATGGTGAAACAGAACAAACCGGTGTTTATGATAGTTTGGGAAGATTTGAAGGAAGCTGGAAATGGTATTATTCATCCGGAATATTACAACGAAAAGAAGATTTTAAAACAGGTCTGGCTGAAGGACTGATGACAGAATACGATAAGCTGGGTAAAATAATCTCCGAAGGTGAATTCTGGAGAGGAACGGAAGATGGAAGCTGGTTCTATGAACTGGGAGATCACAGGGAAGAAGGTGAATATATTGAAGGATTAAGGGACGGAAAATGGAAATCATATTATGCAAATGGAAACCTGAAATTTGAAGGTAAATTTATAGAAGACAACCCCCACGGTGAACATATATGGTATTGGGACAACGGGAAAATAAAAGACAAGGGAGCTTATGTAATGGGAAGAAAACATGGTCAATGGACAACATATAATTATGACGGTACACCATTTATTATTATCACTTTTGAAAACGGCATTGAAATGAAATATGACGGCATCAGGATAATTGCGGAATATTCAGCAGAAGAGATTGAATAATTTGTATTTTTGTCCCCA
>DAOWNN010000322.1 GCA_030642585.1 Bacteroidota bacterium
GCCTGCCACGCATGGGATGTTTGCAGAATTCATCTTTTTATTGTAACTTATAAAGGTAGTTGTACAGATAACTTCACTTATGAAAATGGTATGAATGATAAGCTTTATACTGTCAAAACTGCAAATTATGCGCGGGCACTTATCCTACAAACTATGCTGGAAACGGAAGGGATTCATTGTATTCTTTCGAATGTGAATGTAATTCAACCAAGCACATCATCTGGTGTTAAATTGCGGGTAAGCAAGGAGGATCTTGAAAGAGCGCTGGCCATTGTAAAAGATTTCGAGGATGATAGAATCGATAAGATTTCCTCTCCCGGTGACTCAAAGATTGAAAAAATTTTAGTTCCTGTAGATTTTTCCAGTCATTCAAAAAATGCTGCTCTCTATGCCATTCATATTGCAAAACAACTTAAAAGTTCAGAAATACAGTTCTTATATATTTACTATGCTCCTGATCCCAATGCCATGGCATACTCTGAATCTTTTGTATACCACGACCAGGTAAGTGATCAAATGGGAAATGTTAAGGAAAGAGCTGAATTAGGAATGAGGGATTTTTTGAAGGATATAGAATCTACAACCAGAGAGAGTATTTCGAAAAAGTTAAAAATGACATATGCACTGGAGCAGGGTATGACTTCAGATGCAATTTTATCATACAGCAGACTTTACCAACCGGGCTTAATTGTTGTGGGAGCTAAAGGAGTTGGTAACAGGATGGAGTTTCTTGGCAGTTCTACAATCAGGATCATTCTTAAGGCCAGCTTCCCGGTTCTTGTCATTCCTGAAGAATCACAAATGAATAAAGAAAAAACCAGCCTGAAAATTGTATATGCAACTAATTATGATGAATATGATTTTTTTGAGATAAGACGGTTAATAAGGTTATTTTGGAAGTTTTCATTAGAAATCTTTTGTACACATATTGGAACAGAGGATATGCCCATAGAGAAGTTTAAAATGAAAGCTTTATTAGATTATTTTGATAAAAGCTACCCGAAGGTGAAGATTCATTGTAATATACTTGAAGACCATGGTATAGAAGCAAGTCTTGATCAATATATTTCTGAACATAATATTGATATTTTAGCAATAACTACACACAAGAGAAATATATTGACAAAAATTTTAAGTCCCAGCATAACAAAAAAAGTGTATTATCATACAAGGATTCCCTTGTTGATTTTTCACTCAAAAGCTTAATCATATTTCAATTGTACATTGTATAAGCCTCCTCTGATGATCCAGCAGGTTCCATCGCATTGACCCTCTATCTTATATCTGTTAAATTCATCACCATCTATGGCATAGGTAACTGAACTTCCTGATTTATATTCGGCCATCACAGTATAGTATTCATTTAAGGGAACATCAATAAAGCCCCTTGATTCATAAATAGTGTCCACCACAATTGTATCACCTTGCTCAAGTCTTCCACGGAAAACAATTACGGGAACTTCCTGGTATTTTTCATTCAGGGTAACATCTATGTACAGAGCCGCCTCCATGGGCATGTCAGGCATACATTCTGAACAATCAACATCATCAAAGCCCTCTGAGCAACTCAAGAAAAAGAAACAACTACTAATTAATATTGCATTTATTATTTTCATTCTCATGTGTCGTATAAATAAATGAAATTTCAACATTTGGCATCCTTAGGTTTTGCCTTTTTATTCATTCCACCATTCCATTTAGTTACTCGTACCCGCAATTGCCTAACTAGCCATTCTAAATTCTTTGCTAAAATATTATTTATTAAGCTACTCCAAAGGCAGTTGAAATTGCCACCTCTTAAAAGCCACTCGTGAGCTTTGATCTCCTATCGGAGCTCAAAGGTTCCAATATTCCGGTATTTCTGTCTTACTCATCTCTTCTTCTCCCCGTTGTTCCCTCACTCTCACTACTTATCACTCAACTAAGCTCAGAATAAATATTAATACCATATAATCTCTTTATTTGACAAATTAAATTTGCTGAATTGAAATTTATAGAAAATTCCAAAACCAATCCAATGTGATGAAGCTTCAGGGGTTTCTAATGATAAATATTCATAACAAACTTCAAAAAGTAGGTTTTTTGAGCCATAGAACCATGCAATAGTGGGACTGATCTTCCAGAGAGGTTCAGGTTTCATTTCAGAACCGCTGTAGGCCGGTCCAAAGCTATAGATACCCTTTGCCCCAAAAGAAAAACCAAATTCCCGATTTTGTGCTGGTATATATAAACGTTTATTTAGATTAAGTGAAAGAATTCTTCTTTTTTCCCAGAATTGATAATTGGTATTTTCATCTGCTTCATAGAGAATTCTTTTTAGCCCGGGTCTTGACCTGTATTCCAAACCCGCCTCTATGCCGCTGGTGAGCTCTTCTATGCCAGCAGAGATCCCTATCATAATATCATCCGGACTTATATACATGATTGCTCCAATGTGTGCAGATGAAAATATAGGTTTAAAATCAGATTGTATTTGATGATCTTTTAACCAGAGTCTAATTTCCTTATTGTGGCTTTTCCGGGCAATAAAATAGGGGCTACC
>DAOWNN010000250.1 GCA_030642585.1 Bacteroidota bacterium
GTAAAACTTTTTTGAGATTTTCTTCAGTTCTGAAGGTGACTTTGCCGGAAAAGAATTCTTAAGATTTTCAGAACTTATTTTCCTTCTATACCGAACCAGATAGAAGACAATAAAATACAATACATTAGCTCCAAGATAGAAAATTTTTAATGGAAGCCAGGAGGCCAGCCACAGGAAACCATAGATTATATAAAAAAAGAAACGAGCCATTATTAAACTGTTCTTATTGACACAATTGCATGTTTAGTTGGTGAAAATTAGCCTGGGATATATTTGAAAATGTTATAACCGAATATGGATGCAGCTGATTATCCCAGCTCACTGATCCTCTTAAGTTTTGTCTGATTGAGCACTTTAATTTTTCTGCCATTTAAAGAAATCACATCTTCACTGGCAAACATAGAAAGTGTTCTGATAGCATTTGATGTGGTCATATTCGAAAGGTTAGCAATATCTTCTCTTGACAAATAAACTTTAATTGTTTGCTGATCTTTCTCAAATCCATAGGTATCAATAAGAAAAAACAGGGATTCGGCCAGGCGCCCCCTGATATGTTTTTGTGTAAGCGAAACTGTTCTGGTATTAGAAAGCCCAAGCTCAAGAGCCATACTCTGCATCAGGCGAAATGAGAGGGCTGAATTTCCCTGAAGAACAGTAAACAAGGCTTCCTTTTCTATGAAACATATGTCTGCATCCTCCAGGGCTACTGCAGAAGCTGAATAATTTTCATCTGCAAAAAGAGCCCGATAGCCAATAAAGCCAAGAGGTTTTGCCAATCTCACAATCTGATCTCTCCCTCCAATTCCATCTTTAAATATTTTCACTTTCCCTTTAGTCAGATATAACAAACCAGAAGGCTTATCCCCTTCTCCATAAATAAAATGTCCCTTTTTGAAATGTGCACAGGTATGATTCCTGACTAAATGCTCCTTCTCTTCATCACTTAATACATTAAAAATTGAATCAGGATCACTCAAACAAAGCCCACATTCCAATTCATAATCCCCCATGGTTATAAAATATGTTAGAAAACATACAAATATATGAAACTCGCGTTATAATTACAATACTAAAAGATATCTTCTATTACGACAATCTGTATCTCTGAGAAAATCTGCAAATACCAAAGTAAAAGGGAGTAATGGAACATCACTTAAAATTGCATTCTCACAGGAAGTCATAATTTGCCACCAGGGGTAAACGACGTCCTGAACCGAATGCTTTGGAAGAAATCCTCAAAACCGGTGGGGCCTGATATCGTTTGTATTCATTAGAATTAACAAGCTTAATAATCATTCTTACAAGAGTTCGGTCAAAGCCCTCTTTTATAATCATTTCAGAGCCTCTCTGTAATTCAATAAATCTAAATAAAATTTGGTCAAGGACTGAATAATCGGGTAAGGAATCACTGTCTTTCTGACCGGGCTTTAGTTCAGCCGAAGGTGGTTTGGAGATGATATTGCAGGGGATAACTTCCTCATCCTGATTAATTAGTTTAGCCAGGTTATAAACATCTGTTTTATATACATCTCCAAGAACAGACAATCCTCCGCTCATGTCACCGTACAGAGTTCCATAACCCACTGCAGCTTCACTTTTATTGGAGGTGTTCAGCAAAATACTACCGAACTTATTTGAGAAGGCCATGAGAAGAACCGACCTGATCCTGGCCTGCAAATTCTCTTCGGTTATATCTTCAGCCAAACCCTTAAAGGCAGGATCAAGAGCTTCATTAAATGCACCCATGATTTTATCAATAGAAATGATTTCATGACCTACCCCCAATTTCCTGACTAAATCTAGGGAATCAATAATGGAATGATCGGAGGAATATTCAGAAGGAAGCAGAAGCACTTTGATATTCTCTGCACCCAGTGCTTTTTGAGCAAGTACCAGACAAACTGCAGAATCAACTCCCCCGGAAAGACCAAGGATTGCCTTTTTGAAATTCATTTTTGAAAAATAATCTCTTATCCCCAATACCAGGGCATCATGAATGTTTTGAATAACAAGATTGGATTCCAATTCGTTTTTATCCTCCCGGCCTTTCGCAACCTCCTCAAGATTAAAAAAACTGATTTCTTCTTCAAAGAAGGAAAGTTCATGAAAAATCCGGCCAGAGGGACTTACAACTAAAGATCCCCCTTCAAAAATCAATTCAGTTTGAGCAGCCACTTGATTTACATAAAAAACAGGAAGTTTGTGATTCTTTGCTTTGGCTATAAAGATCTCCTTTTTTGCCGACTCACGATGGTAAGAATAGGGTGAGGCAGCAATATTGATGATCATGTCCGGCTTCAACTTAGAGAGCTCGTCCATTGGTGAAACAACATAAAGATGATTCTTGCCAAAATCAGCTTCAAACTCCTGTTTATCCCACAAGTCCTCGCAAATGGTCAGGGCAAGTTTTTTACCTTTAAAGTCAATTAGTTCAAATTTATTATTCGACTCAAAGTAGCGATATTCATCAAAAATATCATAGGTTGGCAACAAGGTTTTCATGATGATTTTTTTCACCCTTCCTCCTTCGAGAAAATAAGCGGCATTGTACAAATTTTTACCCTCCGGAGACGGATTTTGTACAGGACCACCTACAATCGCAGCAACATCAACACAGTGCCTGGCAATTTTTTCAATACTCTGCACACATTTATCAACAAATTCTTTACGCTCCAAAAAATCTAAAGGGGGATATCCTGAAATCGACAATTCTGAAAAAATGATAAGATCAGCATTTTGACGTTTTGCCTCGTCAATTGCAGTTACAATTTTTGAAATATTATTTTCAAAATGAGCAATCTGATAATTTAATTGTGCAAGCCCGATTTTCATCTGTATAAAATTTTTTGATTCCTGAATTTTCAAAAAATTTGAATACATTCAGGAACTCTCATAAGTTTTTATCATTCACTTGTATGAATTTTGAATGATAAAAACTCATGTTCGGTTCATCTGTTTAAAATTAAAACAAAACTCCTACCCTGAGCGACATCATGCTTACCCGCATGAAATCCCCGGGCTTTTGATACAAATCTTTGGTAATATCCAGGAACGTACTGGTGTAATACAAACCTCCAATAATTGAAGTATTTCCTCCTAGTGAATACTCCATTCCTCCGCCAAAGGAATAGGCAAGATTTAAAAAAGCTATTTCATCCTTGATATTATCCTTCACAAGCAGGTTGTTTGGAGCCTTTGCTTTTGAATTTATCCGCATCATTGCTTTAAGTCCAAGTTCAACAAAAAAGGTCTTATATCCTATTTCTACCGTTTTCAGTTTTAAAGCAACAGGGATGCTGATATATTGTAAGCTGTATGATAAAACATTACCGGCAGGAATTGTAATTGTGTCTGTGGAAGTACCAATTTGAACAGTATCAGAATAAGAAATATTCCCACCAAGATGGGTCATAAAAAGCCCGGTTGAAAAAGCGTATTTCTCACCAAAAAACCTGTCTACAACGAGACCAAAGGAAATGCCAGGTTTTATTCCTTTTGTATCAATATCCCTGTGATCGCTTGTAAACCAGGAAATATGCGGATCAATAGCAATACTGAAGGTGGTTTCTTTCTGAGAAAAAGCAGGCATTAGCTGGAATACCAGGATAATTATAAGACTAAGGCTG
Source organism: Bacteroidota bacterium (assembly GCA_030642585.1). GTDB lineage: Bacteria > Bacteroidota > Bacteroidia > Bacteroidales > VadinHA17 > JAYEGO01. Next base: position 3,627 of record DAOWNN010000250.1, read on the forward strand.
TTTCGGATGAGTACGCTGAGTCGATGTTTTATAGTAATTTGGCAGTGGAAGCGCTGCAGAAAGGCAAATATGGGCATGCATTCTGGTACCTTAATCGCGCTTTGGTGCTTGATTCCAGGATTGCTACTTCGTGGGTTAATCTGGGTGTACTATTTTCACGGGTGGGCATGATAGACCATGCAGAATCATCTTATTTGCAAGCGCTGCTTTTGGAGAAAAATAATAAATCTGCACTTAGCAATCTATCTGGTCTTTATCTTGGAAAGGGCGATGTAGAACAGGCCGACGCTTTCGGAAAATTGGTCGAGTACTACAGGGATCTGAATCCTTACTACCACTTTTTTCAGGCAAATCGTGCTTTTGGGCAAGGACTCTACCAGGAAACACTGGTGTTGATTTCGCGCTCAATCAGATTGAAAGAAGTGGAACACCAGTTTCATTATCTTAAGGGTAGAGCCTTCAAGGCCCTGGGTAAGGACAGGATGGCCCGGAAAAGCCTGGAAAAAGCACATGGGTATGCGGTTTACTATACAACCCGGGAAAAGTATGCCCGGGAACTGGA
>DAOWNN010000318.1 GCA_030642585.1 Bacteroidota bacterium
AGAAACATCCATAGGAAGCTTATCTAATGTGTTAAAATACTGCAATACACTATGCTTCACTCCTATTCCCCACAATCCTAGTCTTGCATCTGTACTGGGAATCTTGGTTTTCGGAAAAAATCGTCCAATGATTTCAGTTCCATAAGGCAATCCCACCCCTGCCTGAATCATGGGTGCAGGAAAGTAATACACTCCCGATCCTTGAGGAGATGGAAAAGAGGCAATCTCTACTCCGGTAACTGCATCTTCATATAATAAATCAGGGCCTGGTGTGGTACTTCCTGCTACAGTTGGGGCTATAGTATTACCTCCCGGATCACTCAAGGTGAGATTCACAAAACTAAGATCACTTAAATCCATACTACGATCTTGCTCTGGTATTAAGGTCACACTGGTGGTGAAGGTGATATCAAAACCTCCCAGTTTATGAGGTTTTGCAGAGTTAAACCAGCCCCCGTTCAGGTCGGTTCCAAAAGCATTAACCCATGGAGTTACATAGGGAATAAACAATTCCATGCCATCTTCTATTCCGGCATTGAAAAAATCAAAATCGTCGAATTGAGCCTTTGATACCGAACCCGTAATTAAAAAAATTATCAGCATTAATGGTGCAATTTTCATGAAATAATTTGTTTTCATATGTTTTATTTATAGTTATAAATAATTATAATTTAAAAAGCGAATGAATAATTCATATTCTATAACTCACAGAATCTATAATAAACAGACCGCAAATTCTGACAAATGGTTGCTTGCTGACCAAAAGAACTAGCCAATTCAAAGATATAAACTATATATTTGTGGTTCAGATATAATAAGATATAATTCTATCAAATGTCAACAAATATCCCATTAGCTGAACGAATGAGGCCCAAGTCACTGGATGGTTTTATAGGCCAGGAACATCTTGTTGGCGAGAAAGCCATACTTCGAAACATGATAAACTCCGGAAGCATTGCTTCACTTATACTTTGGGGACCACCGGGAGTTGGAAAAACCACTTTAGCCAGAATTATTGCAAGGAAAATGGATAGATCTTTTTTTGCTTTAAGTGCAGTTCATTCAGGAGTAAAAGATGTGAGGGAAGCCATTGATAAAGCTAAAAAACAACAATTCTTTGATAAGCCTAATCCCATATTATTTATCGATGAAATTCATCGCTTCAGCAAATCACAGCAGGATTCCCTATTGGGAGCTGTGGAACAAGGAATTATTACCCTCATTGGAGCAACAACAGAAAATCCTTCCTTTGAAGTTATTTCTCCACTTTTGTCGAGATGCCAGATATATATACTTAAACCTCTCGAAACAGATGAACTCAAATCCTTAATTAGTAAAGCTCTGAAACAGGATGCTTATTTGAATAGAATTCCGGTAATAATAAATGAAAATGAAGCTATACTAAGATATTCGGGTGGGGATGCCAGAAAATTATACAACATACTTGAATTGGTTATCAATGCAGAACTTTCTAATAATGAAGATGCAAAAAAGATAAGGATAAATAATAAAATTGTCCAATCCCGGATTCAGGAAAATATTGCAATGTATGATAAGAATGGGGAACAGCATTATGATATTATTTCTGCATTTATCAAATCAATTCGTGGAAGTGACCCAAATGCTGCAGTGTACTGGCTGGCCCGTATGGTGGAGGGAGGTGAAGATCCCGCATTTATTGCCCGCCGTCTTGTAATTTTAGCCTCAGAAGACATAGGACTTGCCAATCCAAATGCCCTTCTTCTTGCCACAAACTGTTTTCAGGCAGTCAAGCTAATCGGGTGGCCGGAGTCAAGGATCATTTTGTCTGAGGCCGCCATTTACCTTGCAAACTCCCCGAAAAGCAATTCAGCCTATACTGCGATTAATGAAGCCCAGGAACAGGTAAAGAAAACCGGTGATCTGGCCGTACCTTTGCATATTCGAAATGCTCCAACAAAGCTTATGAAAGAGATTGGCTATGGCGACAATTATAAATATGCTCATAGCTACACTCAAAATTTCATTGAACAGGAATTCCTGCCTGATGAGCTGATAAACACATCCTTTTATGAACCCCAGGATAACATAAGAGAGAAGGAAGCACGCTTACGCCTTCGGGATTTGTGGAAGAAAAAATACAAGTATTAATTGAATATTGGGATTAAACCTGCATAAATTGGAAATCTGACGTTTATTTAGATTATTTAAAAATAAAAAACTACTTTTGACTGTCTATTCATTCAAAAATAATAAGTTTTTAAATATGAACAATATTGACTGGACAATTGAAGGTAAATACCTTAACAAAGATTTTGATTTCCAAAGTTCAAAATCTGCTATGAAGTTCATGGATGAGGTTGCAAAGGTTTCGGATGTTGAACAACATTACCCTGAGATACATTTTCATTCCGGGAAAACTGTTAATGTACGTATTACTATTGGTTCAAGATCAGAAATGAGTGATAAAGACATAAGACTTGCAAACCTGATCAATAATATTGGTTAATTCATATCTCCAAAATCTCAGTACCTCCAGCACCTATATTTTTCATACTTTTATGCAAAATAGTATTGCTTTTTGGGTGTCTCGCCAAAACTAAAAAGTAGCCCTGTTTCATACGGTCCGGGAAACATTATCCCGCTATTAAACCAGATGCTACGAACCTGTTTGATGGTTTGTCTAGTACCAGGGGCGATG
>DAOWNN010000142.1 GCA_030642585.1 Bacteroidota bacterium
AATATATCCTTCAAAAAAATGTACTTCAGTATAATGGAAAACCCGATCCACCAACCCAATTCTGTTCACTTTAGCGTATTTATTAACCTATCTGGAACAGAAATATCAATCCTCCAACACATTAATCTCAATATAGCTTGCCTGCTCACCAAAGGAATATACACGCTGTGTTGAAGATACAAAATCATCTTCCCCAGCTTTGAAAATATTATCCACATATTTTTGGGGATTCCTGTCAACAACAGGAAACCAGCTGCTTTGGATCTGGATCATAAGGCGATGCCCTTTTTTAAAAGTGTGGAGAACATCTTGTAAAGGAAAACTCACTGAAGTTATTTCTCCTGGTATAAATGGCTCGGGGAATTCGTAAGAATTTCTGAACCGGCCTCTGAATACTTCACTTCTAACCATTTGCTGGTACCCACCCATCTGCATATTTGCGGCTGTAAACTCATTGTTAGGAGTATCATTGGGATAAACATCAATTAATTTAACAATCCAGTCAGAATCGGTTTGGCTTACGGATACAAATAAATAGGCTGCAATTTTCCCGGCCAGTGTCAGATCTTCCTCAAGGATTTCAGTTTGGTAAACCAATACATCTGGTCTTCTTGCTGCAAATCTTTGATCAGCCGTCATATATTCACGGGTCATTCTGGTAGATATGGTCTGAGAAAACGGAACCGGTTTTGCCGGATCGCTAATATATTCCCTGAATGCCTTTTCATTTCCAGGTTTAATTTCAGATATTTCCCCATCAGGCTGTAGAAATAGTTTTTTCCTTTCAGTCCTGGCCGGGGGCCAATGATTAAATTTTCTCCACTTATCTTCTCCTGTATTATACATGGTTGCTTCTGCCAGCTTGAGATTCTTACCTGTTTTGAGGGTTTTTATGAAAAATGGGAATTCAATTTTTTCCCGATAAAAAACGGATGGTGGTGGGTAGCTTGAAAACTTGACATTTCCCAGGCTTTCTCCATCACCCCGGGCCCAACCTCCATGCCTCCATGGTCCCATTACAAGGAAATTTTGAGCTTCGGGACTGCTGGTTTCAATTTTTTGGTAAATATTTAAGGGGCCATACAGGTCCTCAGCATCAAACCATCCACCCACAACCAGTATTGCGGGCTTGATGTCTTTCAAATGAGGAAGCAGGTTCCGCTTCTGCCAGAATTCATCATAATTTGGATGTTCTACAATTTTATTCCAGAAGTCAATTTTATTTTTAAAATATTTTTTATTTACATTTGAAAGAGGTCCTATTTCTTCCAGGTAAAACTGATAGCCATCGGGTGTATTGTATTTGAATCTTTTTCCCCAATTTGTTGTGGGAGTTGTTCTAGGCTGTCCAAATATTGCAAGAAACCCAAAGGAATGTGGCAGAAAAAATGCTCCATGGTGATGGAAGTCATCAAAGAACCAATCTGCAATTGGTGCCTGGGGTGATATTGCTTTAATAGCCGGATGAGCATTAATACAAGCAACGGCTGCATAGAATCCGGGATAAGAAACTCCCCATATACCAACATTACCATTGTTTCCGTGAATGTTCATAATAAGCCAATCAACGGTATCCCATGTATCTGTACTTTCATCAACATCCTCCTTGCTTTCATATTTGTTTAGCTGTGGCCTCATATTAATAAATTTCCCTTCAGACATGAAGCTGCCGCGTACATCCTGGTAAACAAAAATGAATTTTTCTTCAACATATAAACGACAGGGATGCAAGGGACTCTTTTTTCCTTCCCCATATGGTGCAACACTATAAGGAGTTCTGTTCATCAGGATAGGATATTTTTCTGATCTGTCAATTGGGACATATACTGATGTGAAAAGTTTCACCCCATCCCGCATTGGAATCATGTATTCAAATTTCTCGTAGTCATCTTCTGAAATTCCTGCCTTCCAATTCTCAGTCCTTATCTTTTTCAGGCTTTCTGTTTCCGGCTTATTGCCACTGCTTAACAGAATTAGTGAAAATACCAGGGGGAGTATTCGTATCCAATAGTTCATAATCGGTCTTTTAATATAGTTTTTATCCTGACCTGGGATATTGTGGAGAATCAATCCAAAGGCTCAACTACGAAAATACAAAATAGTTTCATCAATGAGACTCAGATCTTTCAAATGAAGTGTTGAAAATATCTATTAAACATTATTATAGATAATTTAAAGTAAAATGCAAATCCAGACTGACAAGATCTTTAATTATGTCTCAACCAACTGGTGCGGATGATTAATTAAGTTTTGATTAATCATTCTTTCCCGGACCTGTTTGTGGTATATTCTTATATTCCTGGGCGAAGCCCAGGGCTGGTATATTTCAGGCTTCAGCCTGATGTATTTTACAACTTTCTGTATCTCCTGTTTTTTTTTGTATCTTTCTGATACTAAAATTTAACAATATGGAAAAATTAGCTTATGTATTATTGGGAATAGTAGCTGTTGTTTGGCTGGTGGCTATACTAATTGGTTTTGTTGCGGCATTTCCATTTGGTCTTATTGGTTTTGTTGCCCTTGGAGGGATTACTTTATTGTTTGCAAAAGTGATAAAAGAGAGGTTGGACAATAAAGAGGATGATTACTATTCAAAAAATATTGATAATTAAAAAGTGAAATTATGATTATTACCACACAGGATGAATTCGCCGACAAGACTATAGTCGAAACCTTGGGATTAGTAAAAGGAAATACCATAAGGGCCCGGCATGTTGGTAAAGATATCATGGCCGGATTACGCAATTTGGTAGGAGGGGAGATAACCGAATATACAAAAATGCTCGCTGAATCGCGGGAGCAATCTCTCGATAGAATGATTAAGCATGCTGAAGAAATTGGTGCAGATGGAATTGTATGTCTCAGGTTTACCATTTCGGCTGTGATGCAGGGATCTGCAGAATTACTTGCCTACGGAACTGCAGTAAAGCTCAAAAAATAAATGCCACCCAATTGTTTAGTATTTCAATGTAATTATTTCTGACAGATCACTTTCATGATGCGTTCTTCCTAAAGCAGTGATTACATACTTGTATTTCCTTCTACGGGGAAAATGGTTTTTCGGCAGCTCACACATTTTATCATTTGTTATAATTAAAATATTTGCCGGGTCATCCATCTTTCCCTTTATTCGTCTCTTAAAACGGTAAACAACATAATAAGTTCCGGGTTCTGCATTATGTTCCCATTTAAGTTTATAGATGTCCAGGTCGGTTAAAACTTCCAGCTTGAAGGGTGGCTCAGGTTTATTGCCGGGAATAGCAGGATTTATGGGTATTAAAGCAGGGTAGGGATAGATACTTTCCTGCAAAGTCTTATTTATTTCCACCGGATCTTTCATAAATACTTTTGAGCTGAAATAGAAATTTCCGGAAACATTTGAAAGGGAGCGACTAAGCTTCAGTTGCCTGATAATTTCTTTGCTGCTTTGCCATTCCTTGTATTTAGAATCTTTATCCAGCCTGTGCACACCATGGCCTATATATAAGTTCCTTCCATATGAATTTGTATCCCACCACTCCGCAATTTTTTGATGGTCTGCAATCTCAAAACCAATATACCAGTAAGCCTGAGGTGTAACATAATCAATCCATCCATTTTTTAGCCATTTAAGTATATCTGCATAAAGGTCATCGTAATTGGTTTGATTGGATTGTGTATCCGAGCCTTTTGGATCCATACTACGGTTTCTCCATACTCCAAACGGACTGATGCCAAATTGAACCCATGGTTTCAAGGCCTTGATAGAATCCTGTATTTGTTGAATTGCAAGGTCAACATTGTTTCGTCTCCAGTCATCTATTGCTTCGTGAGAAAAGTTAAGGGGATATTTCATAAAGGTTTCATGATCTGCAAACTCTTCTCCTTCAATCTTATAAGGATAGAAATAATCATCCATATGCACGGCATCAATATCATAACGTCTTACCACATCGGCTACTACTGAGCTCACATAATCACGGGTTTCAGGAAGGCCCGGATCGAGGTGTTTATTTTTACCATAAGCTATAATCATTTCAGGGTGTGTTATTGCAATATGAGAGGAGTCCAGTTTGAAATTTTCATAGTTTGAGACAGCACGGTAGGGGTTGAACCATGCATGCAGTTCCATATTTCTCTTGTGACATTCCTCTACCATCATCTCTAAAGGGTCATAGTATGGATCAGGAGCTTTTCCCTGCATACCGGTAATCCATTTAGCCCATGGCTCGAGTTTTGAATCGTACATGGCATCGCAAGCAGGTCTAACCTGGTAAACAATGGCATTCATCCCATTCTTTTTGTGGCGGTCTAACATTTCAATAAGCTCTCTTTTTTGTTCTTCAACAGGAAGTCCGAAACGCGTAGGCCAGTCAATATTATAAACTGTAGCTACCCATACAGCACGCATTTCCCTTTTTGGATTGTTTTTTTGGGCATTAATGTTAACTGTAAGGGTGAAAAAGAAAACTAAAAGGAGGAATAAATACTTCTTTGAACGCATAATTAGCTTCGTTTTATGATAAATTAATGAAATACAATTATCAAATGCCAAATTACAAATTTATCTTTACTTTTGTGTGACTAAAATTTAAGATAACATGGATTTTAAGCCTACAAATTATATACTGGAATCTGTTCTTAGTGGCAAGCAATTTAAAGACTCAGGCTGGATGCTTGAGGCCCCCGGGGAAGAAGGGAGAACACTGGTCAGGGCCATTTATGAAAATAAACAACTTAACTCAGAAAATGAGTCTATGGGACTATATAAGTTTGCTGACTGGTTGCCCGTTCAGCGAATATTGAAAGGCTCTTCTGCTCCTGTAACATATAAGAGTAACGGACTTGCTAAGGCCCTGGGTTTATCCAATTTGTGGATCACCTTCAGCGGCTATTGGCCCGAAAAGGGAGCCCTGATGAAAACCTGTTCATTTAAAGAAACCGAAGCATATACGGTTTGTGGCAGGATGGGTTCCGATAATAAGGAGATACTGGTTGTGGCTTCAGCCGGAAATACAGCCCGATCTTTTGCCCGGGTATGTTCAGACAATAATATACCTTTACTTCTTTGTGTACCTGAGGATTATATTGATAGTTTGTGGTTTGACAAAGCATTGAATTCTTCTGTTAAACTGGTAATTAGTCGCAAAGGCAGTGATTATTTTGATGCTATTCATCTTTCGAATATTGCTGCTCAACTTCCTGGTTTTATTCCCGAGGGGGGAGCTAAGAACGTGGCACGGCGTGAAGGTATGGGTACAACAGTTTTATCTGCTGTGACTACAATTGGCAAAATCCCCGATTATTATTTCCAGGCTGTAGGGAGTTCAACCGGGGCCGTTTCTGCATGGGAAGCAAACTTAAGGCTTATTGAAGATGGCAGGTTTGGAAGTAATAAGATGAAATTAATGATTTCACAAAATTATCCCTTTATCCCCTTGAAGGAAGCCTGGGATGCCAGGTCAAGGGATATGCTACCGATGGACGATGATAAGGCAAGGAAGGATGTTGAAGAGGTATGGGCAAAGGTACTTACAAACCGCAGGCCGGTATACAGTATATCAGGTGGTTTATTTGATGCTTTATCAGATACAAGGGGGGAAGTGCTTGTATCCACAAATGCCGAGGCAGAGGAGGCCTGTGTGTTGTTTGAGCAAACTGAAGGAAATGATATTCATCCTGCTGCAGCCGTTGCAACTGCCTCTTTGATTCAGGCAACCAGGAATATGATTGTGGCAAAAGATGACCTGATAATGCTTAATATCACTGGTGGTGGGGAAAAACTTTTTGCCAATGAACATAAGCTTCATTTTCTTCAGCCCGACCTTGCCTTTGATTTCAATCCCGATCCTGAGGAGGTAAAAGAGAAGATAAAAGGATTGTTTTAATTAGTCGATCCTTTAGAAGTAGAATTTATTAATTGTTTGTGCTATAGTTGGGGTTTTTATTAGACATCCAGTCCTTACAGGCTTATTGATACTCTTTTAAAAATCAGCTAACTAGCCCTGAAGGGGCTTCAGATAATAGCCAGGGGCATCGCCCCTGGTACAAAACAAAACACTAAAAGAGGTCCGCAGCACTGGGACTAATAGAAAAATAACCTCTCCCGGACCGCATAAAAC
>DAOWNN010000205.1 GCA_030642585.1 Bacteroidota bacterium
CTTATTGATTATCTGGATGTTATTAAAAGCTATGATTTTTTTTACATCGAACTCACGTTAACTCAGGATACCCTCTTTTCTTATACTCGCTTTTTTTCACTCACCTTTCACCCTAATGAAATAAATAGAATTTCATAGGGTAAATGTGGCAAGCCTGTGCCCTGTGCCTCCCGAACATTAGCAAATCTATGATTTGTGCAAATGTTCGAGGATCCTCGAAATAGTAATAAAATCTCAGATTTTGACTATTTCGGGACTGTGCCTTTTCATTACCGAATATTCTCCAGACGGTCTTCCTCAAAGACTTGATCTCCCTCCTGAATCATTGACATTCTTCTCCTGAAGTTGGATATTTTTCGATCAGAAGCCACCATATAGATATATGTAATATCACCGCTTTTCACTTTCTGGGTGCGTTGGTTGTTATTCAAAACAGTGAGAATATCCAGAAAATCCCTATTGTTTGAATATGCCTGCATTACTCCCCTGGTATAACCGAAGTAATACCAGGTTCGTTCATCAATTTGCAGATAAACATCAAGAATATCTCCACTTCTTTTCTTTTGAATTTCAATAAAGCCTTCAACCATGCGATTTACTGGTGCGCCATTTATGTTTCCAATACCAATCTTACCTTCTGATATGTAAGATGATAATTCGTCGTTCCAGGTCAGATCGAGTTTTGTAAACATTAAGGTGTGTATTAATTTTTTCGGAAGATTGCCAAGGGCTCCAAACAACATAGACTCATCGGTCATGGCTTGAGCATCTGACATACCAAGCAATTCGTTAACACCATGTGTATAAACATTTTCAGACATGTCAACCGGCCTTAGGGTTGGCTTTGAATTAATATCTTCCAACATAATTTGGAGGGCCTCCTGAGCAAAGAAAAAATCCAATCCGAGTAGAAGCTGAAGACTTGATGTGTTTTGTTCAATATCATTAGTAATATTTCCTACACTTATTAGTTTCAACTGATTCATTTCAACTGCAAGATCCAAGCTGCCCTCACCATATGTTCTACAGTAGTTTCTTTCCAGAGTCAACAGGTTTCCCGGGAGGGAATGATCTGCAAGTTTTTCTTCACTAGCGAGTTTATATTTTCTGGACTTCTCATCAAACAGAAGCAAGCCCTGGGCGGTACTAATAGGTGTATCGCTGTAGGATTTCCTTTTTGAAAAGAATGCGGGATAAATTTCTGAATTCATATTAGTTATAAAAACTCCTTTATACAGAGCATTCCCATCGGGAGTTCGTGATTTCTCCGCAATAGGGATTTTGATATTTGCCGGGTCTATCATCGAAGTAAATTGTATTCTGTTCCTGCCAATAGAATCACAATTATGGCTTAACCTGACTCCTCCTGAGAATTCAAGGAATTTATTTTCTGCATCCAGGCTGACTTTCCCATCAAACCAAAAATGGGGACTCAGCATAAAACTATCTATCTGGCTTATTTCACCTTCAGCGTAGGTAAATCCTTTCTTATTGACTGTTACATCACCAAGATGGATTCTTTGAACCATTTTATCTTTATCGATATAGTTATAAAATCCAGATCCATAATATTTTTTCCGGCTTAGTATGATTATTTCTTCTGCAATGATTTCATGAATTCCATTTGCTATTATTTTGGCATTTGTGAAACCTTTCATAAAGCCTGTTCTTTCAAGGCTTAGCGAGTTATCCCCAGGGAAGATATGAGCATCTGCAATTTCCAGAAAATCAACATAGTAAGCAGTCAGAGTATGGTCGTCAAGTTTGTAGACTGCAGAATCTGAAGTGAATGCAAGGGTATCAGACCGGGGATTCAGAGACATGAAAGTTGGGGGTTTTTCCCATTTGCTATCATCCATATAGGCTCCGAATTTATAGGCATCATTTCTGGGCTCCTGATTTATCAAACTCAGCTTATTTTCATTCATATCCCACATGATCAAATCTACAGCACTCATATAATTTTTTTCCGGAAATAATATAGGAATTGTGTCATTCAGGCTGTTAAATATACCATCTCCTTCCTGTATGTTCACATTGGACGACACCTGGCTGGCAACTATAGAGTAGCCTTTATGATCCTCCGAGCGCACTTTCAGATTTGAAGAATCTGCGTGGAAGGATATGTCTGTGTATAAAATATTATTTGAAAATATTTCAGTATCCTCAATATAAAGTGTTCCTGTACCTGATACACCTGTGGATTTCATTAGAAGGTTTCCTGAAAAACTGATATTCTCTGAAAAAATATTCAGATCTTCTTCCTTTTTATATGTAAACCATTCATCTTTATTGGGATACCACTTGATATTTAGTTCATGTGCCGAGATGTAAGGGAACTTATGTTCGGTAGAATCCTTATCTACAATGAATTGTCTTGCTTCAGTTAACATAGAGTCGGGATAGAACTTGAAATTTTCTGAATAGGTAGTAGAACTTAAATATACGAGTTTCCCTTTTCCTTCAATTCCTTTATTACTTAAAATAATTTCGTCATAATAAGTAGCTAAACCACCATAAACAGGCATTCCTTCTGGTTGGGTTGCTACCTTAAATCCCAGGGAAAGGTCTTCTTGTACAGCAAGGTCCTGGTGAAGGACAGGAAAAATGTTTCCCGCATAAAATTCTCCATTGAATCTAAGATCTTCCCGTTCAAGATTTGTAAGATCTTTTATCACAAAAGGGTTTAACTTATAATGGAACTGTTCTTTTTTATAAACCGTCGAATCCATTCCTTCCGTAATTTCATAAAACACGAATGAGCTTGCAGTACTTTCGAATGAGGGGTATTCTTCAAAATCCTCAAGTCCTGATTTGTTGAATGGGTGATCTATAAATAACTCTCCAGTAATATTTTCTATGTTATTCTTTACTTTAACCGGTTTCCTGTATCCGTATTCATCTGCTTCTTCGCTTAGAATAGCCATGTTTAATGAATCAATATTATTGAGATTGATTTTGAATGAGTCGTATTCAAATGTGAAATTTTGTCCATAAAATGTTAGCAAACCTGCTTGTACTCTACCCCCAAAATTGAAATTGCGATTTTTCTTAAGGATGATTTGATTTTTTGAAGGTACAATGTCTACATTTTGTGAATCACTTATAAAAACACGTGGGATTCCATTAATGGTTAATTCATTATTTTCGAGGTTTAAAACAGCATTATCACCAGGAGCCCTTACAGTAGAAGTAAAATCAATTACATCATAGTCAATATCTTTTCCGCTTGCTGAAAGGTAATCTAGAAGTTGTTGTTTTATTTCAACCATTCCTGTTTCAACTCTATAAAATACAAAACCATCGATGGCCATTCTGGTAACCAGAAGTTGAACCTGATAAAGAGGTTTTCCCATCCAGTCTGCTAACTCAGTAATGGGGAATTCATCTGAATAGTACCATTCTGAGAATTTTCTAAGTAAAAACAGAGGATGCTGATCATCCAAAGCCTGCATCTTAAAAAAATGGTTTTCATTAAAATATGAAGCAGATTTAAACCTTGCCTCTCCATGAGCTGAACCTCTTGAGAGTGTCAGTTTGACAATTGGGTCATCAAGTTTCCAGATTAATTGATCAAAACTCATATCCACCATGTGATAGCTATCAAAATATGGGGCTCTTGTTAGTGGATCATCAGTACGAAACAGAGACACTTCCCTGAATTGCATCCTGTATGCAAATCCTATATTTGGATGAAAGATGGAATCATTCTCCAGGTACAATGATATGGCCGCCTGCTGACTTGAGATTCTGTTCCCTTTTATCTGGAATGAGGGAGAATTCACAAGCATCTTCAGTGTGTCATTTTTATAAAACTTCAGGTTTGCAGGTTCTGTCTCGTTTCCGGTACCTTTCATTGTGGCACCTATAATCAACAATCCTCCTTCATAGTCAATATCCGGATAGATGCCTTTTACAGTATGCATTTTTTTATAGGATTCAAAAACAGGGAAACTGGCCTGTTCAGGTCTTCTTGTAACTTTCACCCGGTCAGATAAAATTCCAAGTTCCCCATCCGGAAAGTAATTGGGATGAGTAAATAGTGCCGAATCTGCATTGTACCTGGACTTAGTCAAATTTAATTGGTAGCTCATCAGCTTTGCATAAACTTCCGATTCTTTAAAGCCGGCCCTTTTCCAGTCAACTGTCCCATTTTTTCCTGACCAGTCATAAGTTGCAGGGTCATAAATTCCTGTGGTTTGATAAATAATAATGCTGTCTCTTTGTGAGTAACATATTAAGTTGGTATTCTGAAAAACAAAAGAGAGCGCATTATTGTAAACCATTTTCATGTCAGAAGAACTGGTTTTCCACTTCAATGAACTTGATTGGTATAAAGTATTTTCCGTGATTGTAAGGTGAGAGATTTCAAGAAATTTATTGATTTTGGTAATTGAATACCTCTTATTTTCCAGTAGATCTACAAACCCCTTTTCCCAGGCATAATAATCTTCCTGGGGAAGTGCAGTTTTTTTGAAGCTTGAGAGTGCTCTGATATAATTTCTGAAATGAGGATAGGGTCGGGCTCGTCGATCCAACAGGAGATTTGAAATATTAATGATATGCAGCTTTTCTTCTTCATTGAAAGCTCCTGATTGGAAATAACTAACAAATTCATCCAGAATGAGTTGGTTTTCCTCATTGATTCGGGCAGACATGAAGGTAGTGAATTCTTCAAGAAAAACTGTGGGTTCCTCAGGGAAGCTTTTTAAAGTTTGTGCACTGACTATAACTACACCCAGAAATAATATAAGAGAAACTGAAAATATTTTTTTCATCAATAATTGAATTATTTTAAGGGCCTGAAAGTATTACATGGAAGTAATTATGCTGATAAAATCATCTGCTTTCAGGGATGCTCCACCAATAAGACCACCATCTACATCTGGATTTCTAAACAATTCTGCAGCATTTGCCGGATTACAACTCCCACCATACAGAATGCTTGTACTCTCTGCCACATCCGGGCCATAATGGCTTTCAATCTCCTTTCTTATAAACTTATGCATTTCCTGTGCTTGTTCCGGACTTGCAGTTACCCCTGTTCC
>DAOWNN010000216.1 GCA_030642585.1 Bacteroidota bacterium
CCAAACTGGGTAATCGGACAACCGCCTGTCTCAATGTACAGCATTTATGGATCAGCTCATGTGGGTATTTTTGGTTCAATTATCCGAAAGACCAATGTGGAACAGATACTACAGTTGAATTGTCTTGCCACCGATTTTTACAGCAAGCCTGCTTATCCTACTTTCCTCTACTTCAACCCGTATGACAAGGATAAAAAGATTGAATATTTTAATGAGGGTGAACCGGTGGATCTCTACGATGCAATTTACCATCGTATAGTAGCAGCCGGGGTGAAAGGTATAGGTTACTTTACCCTGCCGGCCAATCAGACCATGCTCATCGTGGAAATCCCTGCAAAAAGTAAGCTAAAAACAGTGGGTAACAAAACAATGCTTGAGGATATAGTTATCGCTTACAAATAACGTCTATTCAGATTCGGGGTTTGTTCCCCGGTATTCTACTTCGATTTGTAATCCCCACGCAGGTGGGAATTCACAATTCACAATACAGATTACCGCCTTCGCGGCAATGACAGATTTTCTTTCCGGTAATGAAAAATTTTGATATCGATGTTCTTCTGTAAGGCAGTTCATTCATAAGTGATCCCAAAGCCAAAAGGATAAATTGGATTTTCAGAGTCAAATGGGACATCTTCTTTTTGGTTTTTGACTGCTTGAACAGAAGAGGGCAGTTCAAAAGGGAGCTTTCCTGCAGGATGGAATTTTCCAAAAATCAATTCCATGATAATTTCATCCTGACAGTGAAAATCTGCAATCAGGGCTCTGCTTTCTGCATTAATATCAGGAATAACCGGAGGTCTTTCCATGGTAATGACTGTAATGGCAGGTTTGGATTCTATCAACTCTAACAACTTTGCTTTCTCCTTTTCAGGAAAATCAAGTCTTCCCTGGTGGAAAAACCGTTCTAATAGATATTCACTTCTGTGTTCATATGGAGTGCTGAGTTTTAAAATGATATAATCTGCATCTTTAGGACTGGAAACAATATCAGCAAATTTCTTTGCTACCTCATAGTTCAATCCCTGAATATATACTTTAGAGCCTTTTACTAAGGGCAGAATGTTTTCTTCATTCTTCAACAAAACCAATGACCTTCTTTGTGCTTCCTGTCCTTTGGCCATAAAGTCCTTATTTCCAATTACATGAAGATTTTTCATATTAATATAAGGATTATCAAACAGACCTAATAGAAATTTATCTCTTAATATCCTTCTTATAGAAATATTGATTCTTTCTTCGCTTATTCTTCCTTGTTGAACCAATTCTATAACCAGGTCAGGAATTGCCTCACCACCAAACATATCACAACCTGCATCAAGCACTTTAGCTACCCGATCTACAGGAGATAGATTTTCAACACCATAAGCAGCAGCAGGTTTCGCCGGACTATCAGAAACTAACCCCCAATCTGTACATACCACACCATCAAAGTTATATTTATCACGAAGCAATCCGGTAATGATCTGTTTATTATAACCAAAACCAACATCTTCATTGGTTTGTCCTACCGGAACTCCATAATAAGGCATAATTTGAGCAGTTTTTGCTGCAAATGCCCCCTTTTCAAAAGGAATAAGGTGATAGTCAAAATTATTGCCTGGATATACTTGTTCTGCACCATAAGGAAAATGGGCATCTTCTCCGTCTTTTTGAGGGCCACCACCTGAAAAATGTTTGCACATACAAGCTACGCTTGAAGCATTGAGGCTATCTCCCTGAAAACCCAATATGTAAGCTTTGGTAAGTTGAGCACTTAATTCAGCATCTTCTCCAAAAGTGCCGTTGATTCTCCCCCACCGCGGCTCAGTCGCTAAATCTGCCATTGGAGATAGAGCCAGGCGAATGCCTATAGCTAAATATTCCTGGCGGGCAATATCACCAAATTCTCTCATTAACAGTGTATCCCTGATGGAAGCAAAGCCCAGGGGCGAACACCATTTAGAAAAGAAAGGTGTCGGGATACTTGCACCGGGATTTTCGGTTGAACCATGTCTGGGATCAGTAGCAATCGTAACAGGAATGCCTAACCTGGTTCGTTCTGCCATTTTTTGAATATTGTTATGCCATTCAGCCATTGCCTCAGGGGAAGAAGAATGAATTATATTAAAATGATTCATTTTCTTTTTGGCAACCATAGACGAATTAGATCCAACAAAGAAAGAAAAAGGATCATTGAGTCTTGGTTTTTCGCTTAAGGTACCATCCTGATTCATACCTATCATGGTAATAAACATCATTCCAGCTTTTTCTTCTAAGGTCATCTGATCCAATAAGTCTTCGATTCGGAGGTCTATTGCTACTCTACTGTCCTCATAAGTGTCCAGTTCCCCATTCTTGTTAAGGTCTCTGAATTGGTATCCATCTGCCAGGAGGACAGGAGCTGCATCTCCCAACAACTGCATATTTTCAGTAGTTGTTCTTTTCCATTTAATTTGAAAAAAAAGCCAGGTAAGCAATAAAACAATTAGTAAGCCTCCAAAAATGCAGAGTAGAATTTTAAATAGTTTTTTCATATTTAACTTATTTCTGATTATGATGTGTCAATAGTAATATTTGTTAAGAAATCAAGTTTAGCATTTCATAATTTCCTTCAAATCATCTTTGGTGATTACAGGATTAGCACCGGCACTACTGGCTACCAGAGCCCCCATGGCGCAGGCCTTATCTAAAGTTGTCTGCAAAGAAGTCCCCAATGTTATACTTGCTATCAGGGCAGCCAAAAATGAATCTCCGGCACCTACAGTATCAACTACCTGTACCTGATAACCGCTATTGTAATAAAATTGATTTCCGGATAATAAAACGGCTCCATGTTCTCCTTTGGTAACACAAATCTGCGATGTATTTGTCTTTTCGGCAATAAAACGAATGTTTTGTTCCGGTGATTTAAAGCCTGACCCCAGGTATTCACAAATCTCAAACAATTCATCGTCATTGAACTTGATAAAATCGGCTAAATTCATGAGTTCCTCTAAAAGCTCATTTGTATAATGAGGAGGTCTCAAATTAACATCAAATACTTTGAAAGGGGCAACTTTCAATAATTTAAAAAGTGTTGTTCGTGAAGTCGTATCACGGGATATCAAACTTCCAAAAATAAATACATCTGATTGTGATACCATTGTTTTAATACCTTCATTCCAGACAATCTTATCCCATGCAGCAGGATATTGAATATCATATGAAGCAGCCCCCTTTTCATTTAGCATCACTGTGACTTCACCTGTTTTATGCACATTGTCTACCTGGAGAGCCACAATGTCAATGCCCCCGGATCCTAAAAGCCGTGCAATTTCATTACCCTTGTTATCCTCGCCAACACGACTGATAATGCTTGTATTCAATCCGAATGATTGCAGTCTGAGGGCAACATTGAGAGGTGCCCCACCAATTTTTTTATGAGTGGGAAAAATGTCCCACAGAACCTCACCATAACATACTGCTTTTTTAATCTTATGCATTTTTTCCGGTTAATTCTTTACTTAACATCTCTAAAGAGAAACCCTTGGTTTCCGGCATTATGAAAATCACAAACAACAACTGCAAAACCATCATAATAGCGAAAAACATAAACACTACTCCCGCTCCGATGGTGGAGAAAAGCAGAGGAACTAATGACGGAATTATTGCAGCCAATACCCAGTGTGTTGACGAACCAAAAGACTGACCACTTGCCCTTAAATGATTTGGAAAGATCTCTGAAATAAAGACCCATATTACTGTGCCCTGACCAATAGCATGGGAGGCAATGAACAGGAAGAAAAATATTGGAACCGCCATACCTTCCCAGCCAATAAAAAATGATGTGGCTACCAGGCTTAAAGAGATAATATACCCTGCCGAGCCTATATACATTAATGTTTTTCTACCATACTTATCGATCAGTGAAAGCCCAATCAATGTGAAAGCCATGTTGGTAATACCAATACCTATACTACTTAGTAAGGCCGTGCTCTCACCCAAACCAGCCTCTCCAAAAATCCTTGGCGCATAGTATAAAAACGCATTAATCCCTGATAGTTGATTGAAAAAGGCAATAAAAAATGCCAGAATCAAAGGGAATCGATATTTCTTTATAAATATATTTTCACTCGATTTATCAACATCGTTATCTGAAATTATTTCCGACATTAGTTTTTCAATATCTTCTCCAGGATTAATAAGTTCCAAAACCTTTTTTGCTTCGTTATTCCTTTGTTTACAGATCAGCCATCTGGGACTTTGCGGAATACCAAAAACTAATATTGTATAAAACAAAGCCGGGATGGCTTCAACGCCAATCATGAAACGCCAGGCATTTTCTCCTACATTTCTGAGCAAATAATTTGATAAAAAAGCGATTAAAATACCTAATACAATATTAAATTGATAAAGGGCAACCAAACGGCCTCTGTCTTTAGCAGGTGCAATCTCTGAAACGTAAGCCGGCGCTGCTATGGTAGAGGCTCCTACCCCTAAACCACCTAAAAACCTAAAAAATGCAAACGTCCAGGGATCATTAGCAAGTGCAGAACCTACAGATGAAACAAGGAAGAAAACGCCAATCCAGATCAATGTTTTCTTCCTTCCGAGCTTATTGGCCGGAATTCCACCAAATATAGCTCCAATAACCGTTCCCCATAAAGCCATTGCCATCACTACCGAGCCATGAAAGGCATCCGAAGAGGCCCATAATTCCTGCAACTTTTGGTCTGCACCTGAAATTACTACGGTATCAAAACCGAAAAGAAAACCTGCCAGGGCTGCTGTAATGGACCAAACTAAAATTTTATTCATATGTTATTATTTATTTTGTAATGGTCATATGCCTGCCTGCTGCGCCTTCGCGTAGCCGCTTCGGCA
>DAOWNN010000321.1 GCA_030642585.1 Bacteroidota bacterium
ATGGAATGTTGGAATGTTGGAATGTTGGAATATTGGAATACTGAAATACTGAAATTAGTGTTTTATAGTGTCATTAAATGTGATAATTTTGCTTTAAACTCCTGATATTTTAATTCGTCAAATTCCGGATTTGTTTCTGTAGGAACCGGAGCATTGGTTTCCTTTCTCCAATCATTCAATAGTTTATATAATTCATCTTTCTTTTCAGGATATTTATCTGAAAGATCATTTGTTTCTCCAATATCTTCTTTGAGGTTATATAATTCTATTACACTATCTTCATAAAACTCGATCAGTTTCCAATCTCCAATCCTGACTGCAGAGGCAGGGCCTGATCGCCAGACACCTTTAATTCCTTTATGTCTTTCCAGGTAAGCCGGAAAATGCCAGTACAATGGTCTTTGAAGAATTTCTTTTCCTTTGAGTAAGATTCGTTTCAAGTTTACTCCATCCATAACTAACTCCTTTGGGGGTTTAATTCGTGCAAGCTTGAGTATGGTAGGGAACAGGTCTGTTCCAGCTACCGGAATATCACTGATTGTTGATGGTTTAATTTTACCTGCCCATGATACAATAAAAGGTATACGGATTCCTCCTTCGTAGAGCATTCCTTTTGACCCTCGCAAAGGTTCCATACCGGTCACAAGGCCTAAACCTCCATTGTCAGACATAAAAATAATTATTGTATTTTCAGAAATTTCCAGTTCCTCTATTTTCTTTACAAGTTTGCCAATACCATCATCAAGGCTTTTGATCATTGCAGCATATTCCGGCTTACAATGTTTTCCATCCGCTTCTTTGTTCCGAAATATTTCAATAATACTATCCCTGGCCTGAATAGGCGTATGCACAGCATAATGTGGGAGATATAGAAAAAAGGGATTATCCTTATTTCTTTCTATAAAATCAATAGCTTCCCACGTAAGTCTGTCAGTGAGATATTCTCCTTCCTGGCCATCAGGTAAGTATGGATTTTCATATGGACTAAAATAACTTTTTGGGTGCCCCAGGTGATATCCGCCAATATTTTCATCGAAGCCCTGGGACTGGGGCAGTCCAATGGAATCATTGCCAAGGTGCCATTTTCCTATAGATGAACTTGTGTATCCATTGGCTTTCAGTACTTCGGCAATAGTTACAAAGCTGGTATCCAGGATGCTTGTGTTTTCAATTGGTATAAGTTTCCTAAAGGCTGATTTGCCCCGGGCAGAAGAGTTGACCGTATAAATTCCATGCCTTGGAGTATACAATCCGGTTAAAAGGCAAGCTCTTGTCGGGGCACAGTTAGCAGCATTTGCATATGCATTTGTAAAGCTCATTCCACTTGCAGCTAGTGCATCGAGGGCAGGGGTTTCATAATATTTGCTGCCCATAAACCCTGCATCTTTCCATCCCAGGTCATCGGCAAGAATTAGTATTATGTTTGGTTTTTTAACTTTCTT
This sequence comes from Bacteroidota bacterium, assembly GCA_030642585.1. Taxonomy (GTDB): domain Bacteria; phylum Bacteroidota; class Bacteroidia; order Bacteroidales; family VadinHA17; genus JAYEGO01. The sequence goes on from DAOWNN010000321.1 coordinate 1,443, forward strand.
ATGAAAGCTGTTGCACCCGGCAACTAAAAGGATAGCTCCCAGGAGTAATATAATAGAAAAAAAATATCTAGTTTTCATTATAGAACCTTTCAAGTTGAGGGAATTGAAAAAGATCTGAATGAGTATGTGATTTACTCATTTCCTGAAGTAATGTATTCACAATTTCCGGATTTATTTTCGAAAGATCGTTTTGTTCACCTATATCTTCTTTAAGATTAAATAACTGAATAGTTACCGGTTTGTTTTTAGCATTAAGATTTTGTACCAGTAATTTCCAATCACCTTTAATCATTGCTGCCTGTCCACCGTAAGCCGGGAATTCCCAATAGAGATTTTCATGTTGCTCCTGATAATTTTTCCCCAGAAGGGTAGGGAGGAAGCTAATACCATCGATATCTTCAGGTACTTCACTGCCTGATAATTCACAAAGTGTGGGCAGAACATCCCAGAAAGCTGAAGCCAGGTGAGTAACTGTTCCCGGTTTAATTTTTCCCGGCCAGCTCACAAGCATTGGTTCCCTGATGCCTCCTTCAAGAAGTGATCCTTTTCTTCCGTCTAAAGGTCCAGAACTGTTAAAGAAGTCAGAATCGGCACCACCCAATCTGCCATAAGTTGGTCCATTATCACTTGTGAAGATAATTATGGTGTTTTCATCCAGTCCCAGTTTTTTTATTCTATTCATAATCTGGCCAATACCATCATCCATCTGTGTTATCATTCCGGCGTACGCAGCATGGGGAAACGGATGTTGTATGTAACCACGATGATTATATTCTGATTCAGGAAGTGAATCTTTATACATTTCCAGGAAAGGATCAGTGGTCTGAATAGCCAGATGAGGAATTATAAATGGCAAATACAGGAGGAAAGGAGTTTCTTTATTATTGTCGATGAAATTCAGTGCTTCTTTTGTTAAAAGATCCTGCGAGTGTTGAGCTCCGTAAAGCGTTCGGTCATTACCTTCAAGTTTTTCAATAGTATTATTTCTCCAAAGAAATTCGGGATAATGATTGTGGGCGTGAACCTGGCATTTAAAACCATAAAAAAGATCAAAACCCTGGTTGTTTGGGTCACCCGGAGTTCCCTGATTACCCAATCCCCATTTGCCAATGCAAGCTGTAGCGTAGCCCTGATCTTTCAGGAGCTCAGCTATAGTAACTACCGAATCGGGAA
>DAOWNN010000265.1 GCA_030642585.1 Bacteroidota bacterium
GATATGAAGGAACTTGAATTTGTAAGGGAAGAAAAAACCGAGGATGGCTATATCTACACAATTGGCGTTTTTCTGCAAAAAAATGAAGCTTTCAAGATTACCGGTGATCTTAAAAAAATGGGACTTTCTGAAGCACGGGTTGTGGATCAGCATGAGTTGTCTGATATTGTAGGAGAGGGGAGAAGCCCATCAAAGGTTTTATTCGGGCAACCAGAAACCACCCAGGAGCTCCCGGTTTATACCATTCAGATAATGGCATTAAAAAAACTAATTGATCCTGATAAAACAAAGAAATATAAAGGGGCCAAAGCATATAAGTCACAAGGTGGTTTTTATCGCTATGCTATAGGCGAATACAAAGGGTTCACTAAAGCCAAGGCGGCCCTGGAAGAACTCCGTAAGCGCCATAAAGATGCTTTTATACGGCGATTGTCGGATTATGATGATATGTAAAGAAGTGAGAGACGGGGCGACAGGGCGAAAGGGAGGTGAGGTAAAACTCGCAAATCATACGGAAAATTTATAGAGATCGCTTCGTTTCACTCGCGATGACAATTTTTTCGCATGGCAGAATGTTAAACCTGTAGACATATATCAGGACAAGGCGAGGGAGCGACAGGCGAAAGAGAAAGAAGAGGCGACTTGGAGATATTGCGGAAGAAATGAGAGATGAGTGTCTTGTCCTGAAATCCTATTAAACAAATCCTAAATATAATCCAAATTGCAATTCTCAATAATCAAATAACAAAGTGAGCTTTGGCAATTTTAATATTCCCAGCACCAAGGACCCAGCACCTTAAAGTATAAAGAAGAAGCAGCGAATAACCTTAAAGCTGTGATAGGCAAAACGATCTTTTTTATTTCTTTTGGCTGGAAACCATTTCTTATGGTTACAACAGGACAGGAGGACCTGAAGGAAACCCTGAATGCATTGCTACCTTTCCATGATTTGGAATAGTTTGAAATACCTTCAGTACCCATAATTATAAGGTCAATATTTTCTTTCCTGGCTTGCTTCCTGATCTCTTTGTTTATGCTTCCCTTTGCAAAAATGTAGTTTAATCTCTGATTTAATTGAAAACGATCAACCAGTTCTTTAAAATATTGTTCACGTTCAGCCTGTATAGTTTGTCTATTCGTAATAGAGTTTGAATTTCCATTTTGACGATTATTCTTTAGCACATGCATTATTTGCACCTGGGCAGCATAACGGTCAGATAGATTCATTGCATAGTCCAGGGCTCTCTCTGAGCCTCTGGAGAAATCAATTGGAATTAAAATTTTCTTCATGGCTTATTTCTTTATGGTTAAAACTTAATTGATTTATTTCTTACTGCAAGATACCATCATAAAATACCATGAACAGTAAGGAAAGTATATAGTTCCGGGTAAGGAATTCCCGAATGAATTGTAAGAAAATTTGAAAGTGTTTGTAGGGGGTATACTACAAGTTAGTGAGACAAAAATTTTGATTTGCAAAATTTGCATGTCGAACTAATCCCAACAGGGAAGCTCGTCGGGATCTAATTAATTAGAGTGCCTAAAGTGCCTGGAATGACAAAAGACATGAGTGAAAAAGTGCTGTTAAATTATTAACAGCAGATTGTTTTCTTGAAAGGGAACTTAATAAATGCAATTCTTACTTTGGAGATTCATTTAGCAATAGCCAGTACATTCCAACTTCTCCAACAGCTTTTGTAAACTGACCAAAATCAACAGGCTTAACAATACTAAAGTCCGGGCACGATTACACAATATTCATCCTTCCCTGAACCCTGAACTATTATGAACTCTAAACCTATTTTGGAAGTGAAAAGTAAATAGTAGCTCCCCTGTTTATGGTAGACCTGGCCCATACCTTTCCCCCATGCCTATTGATGACCTTATGTACAATAGCAAGTCCAACTCCGGTTCCCATAAACTCACGGTCGCTATGGAGTCGCTGAAACACCTGGAAAAGCTTGTCTTTGTATTTCATATCAAAGCCGACTCCATTGTCTTTTACATAGTAAATGGTTTCAGAACTTCCTTCTTCAAATCCCACTTCAATTTTAGATATTTTCTTGTTTTTTGAAAATTTTGCTGCATTCGACAAGAGGTTATACAACACCTGCCGAAGCATATTACGGTCACCATTTACCATGGGAAGTTCCTTTATTGTAAGTTCAATTTTTCGATTATTAAATTGATTTTTTTGATCATTCCATGTTTCATGAACTAGTCCTTTGATGTCAACTTTCACCTTATGCATTCCAGCACGTCCCATTCTTGAGAAATCAAGCAGATCATCGATGAGCATGCCCATCTTTTTTGTATTATCATTGATCACATTCAATAAACGCTTCCCCTCCTTGTCTATCAATTTTCCGTAGCTATCAGTAAATTTTTTTGAAAAGCCAAGTATGGCTCTGAGAGGGGCCCTCAAGTCATGGGATACAGAATATGTAAAAGATTCCATATCTATATTGGCTGCTATTAGCTGCTGGTTTGCCTTCTCAAGTTCTTTTCTGGCATCATTTACATCCTCAAGCAGGAAAGTCAGGGCCTGTTGAGATTCTTCCAGTCTTTTTGATTGATTTTCAATATCCGCTGTTCTTTGTTTAACTATTTCTTCTAAATGATTGTGATATTTTTCCAGTTTTTCTTTCGTGTTTTTTTGTTCTGTTATATCATGAATAATAGCCATTGGGCGTTGCTGCCCCTGCCAGTTTGTAACAGTAGTAGACATCTCAACAGGGACTTCAGTTCCATCTTTTTTTAGAAGAACACGCTCATAGTGAGTATCAACTTGTTTGCCTGCCATCCGGTCTTTCATTTTTTGTTTGAGTTTGGCTCGGTCTTCCTGACGGGTAAAATCCCATCCGGTCATATTTAGTAGTTCATTCTTGCTGTAACCTGTTATTTCAGAAAATCTGGAATTCACATAAATATGCTTTGAGTTCTCGTCGGCAATAGCCACTCCATCCATCAGGTTCTCTATCAGGTTGTGTAAGTTATTTTCACTATTCATTAGTTCTGCCTCTGCCTGTTTGCGTTTGGTGATGTCCTCCCCCATAGAAATTAACAAATGATTTTTATCGTTTCTTCCTTCATATATTCCTGTAGACTGCCATGAAATTACTTTTTCTTCACCTGTTTTACTTAATATTAAGTTTACATAAGAATGTGAGGTAACTCCCCAGACATTTTCCCATACTTTGTTCATTTCATCTAACATCTCATCAGGAAAAAAAATGTCAAACCAATCTTTTCCTATTACATCTTTTTTTTTGTAGCCTGTGATATTTTCAGCACCACTATTGAAAATTCGTATTAAATGGTTTTTGTCGAGACCGATAATTAGAGCACTACTTGTTTCTAATATTTTATCGGAAATTTTTTGCTGTTTTAACAGGTTTTTCTCACCCTGTGTACTTGTCTGCTTTGCAATTTTGTTTCTTAATTGATTTATCTCTTTTAAGAGCTGTTCCCTGGTTTTTTCTTTAATTCTCATCATATAAATATTAGATATTCAGACTCCTATGAGCTACACTCCCCTAAGTAGTGACATGTTATCGGGTTTCCTGGCAGCCGGCAGGTAGGAGTTCGACTTACATATTTCGCAGAATAAAATTTGAGTCTTACCAACATTATACACTTGGTAAATTTACATCATTAAATTAATACTCCGTCCAATACATATGGTATCTTATTGAAGGTGCTCTTTGGGAAAGCTTTAATCTAATGTCATGTGGGCTTCTATGCAGCCCTCATGCTGTCTTTTTTAAAGCATTAATGATTTTTTTTGGGCAGAACTATTAAAAAGTATTAATGATCTTTTAGTTCTTTCATTTGATCCTTAAGTTCCTTCTTAGATTTCGATGATAAAGATTTAATTATAACTTAGGAGTTACCAGTATTTTAATTCTTAAATATTTATTCCTTTTTCAGTTGTATTTTCTTCAAAGCCAGGGGATTTATTTAAATGGATTTTTA
>DAOWNN010000259.1 GCA_030642585.1 Bacteroidota bacterium
ATAGCCTTGCAAGTGCAATGGCTAAAAAATATGCTGCAGATATTTCTATGTGGGTGACTACGGAAGCAGTTCAGATTTTTGGTGGTTATGGATATGTGAAAGAATACCATGTGGAAAGGCTGATGAGAGAGGCTAAACTAACGCAGATCTATGAAGGAACATCTGAAGTGCAAAATATAGTTATTTCAAGGGCTTACCTGAAAGAATAATTTTTCTGCATTTATCAAGTTATTATGATAAGTTGTGAACCAGGAGTTTTTATAAGTTTCTGGCAATTTGGGGAATTGGAATTTGATTATGAACTATTTGAAATCAGGCTTATAAATAGAGGAGCCTATGATAAATATATATAAACCAAAAAATCATATACGAATTGTAACGGCTACATCTTTGTTTGACGGGCATGATGCTTCGATCAACATTATGCGAAGGATCATACAGGCTTCAGGTGTTGAGGTAATCCATCTTGGACATAATCGTTCGGTCATGGAGATTGTGGAAACAGCTGTTCAGGAGGATGTGCAGGCAATAGCTGTAACATCCTATCAGGGTGGACATATGGAGTTTTTTAAATATATGCTTGATCTGCTCAGGGAAAGGGATTGTGGGCATATTAAAATTTTTGGTGGTGGTGGAGGGGTGTTCCTTCCGAATGAGATCCGTGAACTGGAAGAATATGGAATAACGCGTATTTATTCTCCGGATGATGGAAAAGAGATGGGTTTGCAGGGGATGATAAATGATTTAATCCTAAAATCGGACTATGAATTAAAAACGATTGATGGAACTGGTATGGTAAAACCATTCCATTCCGACCACTCTACCTTGGCAAGATTCATTACTCTTGCTGAAAATCAACCGAAAATAATTAGGGATTTTCTCAAGGAGTCGAACAACACCTGCAAGAATAGCCTTTCCTTTGTATTGGGGTTTACAGGAACCGGAGGTGCAGGAAAGTCCTCTTTAGTGGATGAGTTTATCCGTAGGTTTACAAATGATTTTCCTGAAAAAACAATTGGAATCTTATCAATAGATCCTACGAAAAGGAAAACCGGTGGCGCTTTACTTGGTGATCGGATCAGGATGAATGCAGTTTATTCCCCTAATGTTTTTATGCGTTCGGTGGCAACCAGACAGGCACATCTGGCGCTTTCAAAATCAATGCATGACATTTTGTGTATATTTAAATCATCCGGTTTCGATTTGGTAATCATTGAGACTTCAGGCATTGGCCAGTCTGATTCAGAGATAGTTGACCTGAGTGATCTTTCGGTTTATGTAATGACTCCCGAATATGGCTCGGCGACTCAGCTTGAAAAGATTGATATGCTGGATTATGCCGATATGGTAGTAATCAATAAATTTGATAAATCAGGAGCACTGGATGCCCTCAGGGATGTGAAAAAGCAGGTTCAGCGAAACAGACAACTTTTTGACCAGAATCCTGAGAATATGCCGGTTTATGGTACCGTTGCTTCTAATTCAAGGAATATTGGTACGAACCGTTTTTATCTGGCCTTAATGGAGCAGATGAAGATCAGCACAGAAGGTAGATTTGTTGCTGGGAAATGGGAGGATCTTCCACAGTCCTCAGAAACAATAAAAATTATCCCTGAAAGTAAAATAAGGTATTTGTCAGAAATTGCTGAAACAGTAAGAAATTATAATTTAGAGTTAATAAATCAGTCTAAGGTTGCTGAACAATTATACATTATAAAGGAAAGCATCAGGTTACTGGAGGAGGAGGAAACGGAGGTTTCTTTGAATGACTTGAAAGCTTTGTACAAGGGGAAAATAAAAATACTAAAGAAAGATAATCTAAATATTTTGAAGGAATGGCCTTCAAAGAAAAAGCAGTATCAAAAGCGAAAATTTATTTATAAGGTACGGGATAAAGAAATAAGTATTGATACAAATTCAGAGTCCCTTGCACATTTACAAATACCTAAAATTGCAGTTCCAAAGTTACGTTCCTGGGGTGATATATTGCACTGGAACCTGAAAGAGAATTTTCCTGGGGAATTTCCTTTTGCCGCTGGAGTTTTTCCGTTTAAGCGTGAAACTGAGGGCTCTACAAGAATGTTTGCCGGTGAAGGCGGGCCGGAAAGGACAAACAAACGGTTCCACTATCTTTCATATAAGCAAGCTGCCAAGCGCTTATCAACTGCCTTTGATTCAGTTACACTTTACGGTGCAGATCCTGAAAATCGTCCGGATATTTATGGAAAAATTGGCAATGCAGGGGTATCTGTTGCCTGCCTGGATGATGCAAAAAAGTTGTATTCAGGGTTTAACCTAATGGATCAGAAAACCTCTGTTTCTATGACAATTAACGGCCCTGCACCCATAATGGTTGGGTATTTCCTTAATGCTGCCATTGATCAGCAGTGTGAGCTGTACATTAAAAAGACTGGCCTGGAAAAGGAGGTAGCTGCAAAAATGGCTAAGATCTTTAAAAAGGCCAGAGTGCCGAAGCCAGAATATCAGGGAGGGCTTCCAAAAGAAAATGATGGTTTGGGTTTAATGCTTTTAGGCATTACGGGCGATCAGGTTTTACAGAAGGATGTGTATCAAAAAATAAAAAGGGAAACACTCTCAAAAGTCAGGGGAACAATACAGGCTGATATTTTAAAGGAGGATCAGGCACAGAATACTTGTATATTTTCTACTGATTTCGCATTGAAATTGATGGGCGATGTCCAGGGATACTTTATAAAGAATAATGTAAGGAATTTTTATTCTGTTTCTATTTCCGGTTACCATATTGCAGAGGCAGGTGCCAACCCGATTACTCAGCTGGCATTTACGCTGGCAAATGGTTTTACCTTTGTAGAGTATTACCTGTCAAGGGGCATGAAAATTAATGAGTTTGCTCCGAATTTCTCCTTTTTCTTTTCGAATGGCCTTGATCCGGAATATGCAGTAATAGGCAGGGTTGCCCGGGTTATTTGGGCAAAGGCCTTGAAGTACCGCTATGGGGCAGATTTGCGATCTCAAAAATTAAAATACCATATTCAAACTTCAGGGAGATCACTGCATTCACAGGAAATTGAATTTAATGATATTCGCACAAGTTTGCAGGCATTAAGTGCCATCTATGACAACTGTAATTCTTTGCATACCAATGCATATGACGAGGCCATTACCACACCAACTGAGGAATCTGTGCGCCGTGCTATGGCTATACAATTGATCATTAACAAGGAATTGGGTCTTGCAAGAAATCAAAACCCCTTGCAGGGTTCATTTATTATTGAGGAACTTACCGATCTTGTGGAAGAAGCTGTTTTGAGTGAGTTTGATAGAATATCTGAACGAGGAGGAGTGCTTGGGGCTATGGAAATGATGTATCAGAGGAGCCAGATACAGATGGAATCAATGCACTATGAGATGTTGAAAAACAGTGGGGACCTGCCTCTGGTAGGTGTAAATACTTTCTTATCCCAGAAAGGTTCAAAAACTGTTATTCCTGAACAGGTAATAAGAGTACCACTGAGGAAAAAGATTACCAGGTTATGATGATTAAGGATCTTTACAATCGTTTTTCTCATAAGCAAAAATCTGTTCTTTCAAGTTTGAAGAGCAAGGCCCTGAAAAATGAGAATGTATTTGATCAGTTAATGGAGGCAACAAAGTACTGCTCTATCGGCCAGATTACGGGTGCTTTATTTGAAGTTGGAGGACAATACAGAAGGAATATGTAAAGTGGCAGAGAATTTGTAACTTTGGTCAACTTAATTTTTTTATCATGGATGCAAAATTAATCAATCTTTCGAACCTGTTATTGCTGGCAATCAATCCCAGGGATTCTTATACACAAATTGGAATATTCCGTTTGGGTAAAGCCATTTTCTTAAAACGAATTACACATAAGCCAGAAAAATTGTCTGCATTTATCCGTATTGCTGACCAAACATCTTACAGAGCAGATCTTATATTAGAAGCTTTAAAAGATAATGAAATTTACTTTGATGAAATTCGGTTGATCATGGGAAGAGGGGGCTTAATTCATCCTGTTGAGTCTGGGATCTATGAGGTGAATGAT
>DAOWNN010000314.1 GCA_030642585.1 Bacteroidota bacterium
ATAAAGGTATTCTTATAACTATAAGCCAGATAAGAAGTTGTATCAATATGAGCAATAAATGCGCTGTCAATAAATGGAAGTTTGATCACATTTAGATCAAGAGGGGTAACAATATGAGAAACATAGCGGTTGCCCTGCCAGGTATATCCAAATCTTGAAACAAACATCGTACGTTCATACTCAGGTCTTCGTTGGTAATTATATGCAGTTAACAGATTGGTTTTTGGATTGTACTTCTTGACAAAATCTTCCTTTTTAAGAAATGGCAGTAAAAACCTCGGAAATAAAATATTGGCTTCAGCACCATATTCCTGCAGACTACCATAACCTTTTGTTTCTTTAGGCAAAGCCTCGTAAGAAGTATTTAATTTCAAATTAAGCACCTCTGCTCTTTTAAATAAGTTGCGATGCTGATATAAGAAGTTCAGTGAAGCTCCAAGATTTCCCGAAGAATTGGTTCCTTCCAGTTCAATGGAATAGGATTGTAATTTATTTGGAACAATTTGCAAATTGCAATCAAGGATCAGTACAGATGTGTCAGATACTTGTTGCTGCTCCTTTTCTGTAAAATAAAGATCAACATGCCTTATCATTGTTAAGCCAGACAAATGATTTCTTGTCTGTTCAACATTTGTCAGATTATATAAATCATCGGTATATAAATAATTCAAACGAAGTACCACATCATAATTGAGAGAGGATCGTTCATTCGACTGAATGAAGTTGAAACCTTTATATGAAATGGTATCCAGGCCTTTATAATAATTAGTCGGGTCTTTTAGAGCTTCTGAAGGATCATAATCCAGAAAAATAAAGATCTTTCCTATTTTATACTTTTGAAATGGAACTTCCTTGACCTGATTGTTTGGAAGGCGTACTGTCCTTGATTTTACATGAATAGTAAGATCAATTGTTTTTGCTTCCCTGGAACTATCCGCATCAAAATAAATATAGTCTTTCCTGAACCCATAGAATCCCATATTTTTTAGCAGGTATTCAATTCTTTGCCTCTCATTATCAATATTCTCTACCTGATAAACCTCTCCGGATACAAGTTGAGATCCTGAAGAATCTGCCAAAATATAAGGCTTCAGCACCGGGTCGTCAATTTCATAATTTAATCTTCCAATTTTATAAGGTTCCCCTAAAACAATAGAATACTCAGTAATTGCTTTCTGCCTGGAATAAATTACACTATCCTCAACTACTGCATTGAAATAGCCTTTAGTATTGAGGAAGGATTTCATCTGCGATATGGTTTTTTGGTTCTCCGAAATGTCAAATATTACCGGAGGCTCCCCGGTTTTTCTTAACCATGGATGAATCCCTTTTTCCTTGTCTATATTTGATAAATTATAAAGTCCCAGGTGAAAACGAATCCCCACAATTCTATTGTTGGGTTTTTGTTGAATATTATCTTTCAAATCCTTTTTTTCCACCTTTTTCTTATCTCTGGAAATTACCATGTTCTTTTGAAGGATGAATTCATCCTTAGGTACATATTTGGTGGTGTTACAAGCTGAAAACACCAGAAGCACAAGCAGAAGAAACCCATATATTACCGGGATCTTGTTTTTATATCTTGTAAATATTTCCAACTTTTGTAATGATATGAAAAATGACTCTGGCAAATATAAGAATAATTGACATGCTCAGTAAATCAAAAATCAAATATCTAAACTCCTTAAAAGTTAACAAAGGCCGCACAAAATCAGGCTGTTTTGTGGTGGAAGGAGATAAAATGGTACAGGATATAATACTATCAGACTGGACAATTACAGAACTATACGCACAAAGTCATTGGCTGGAAAAATTTGAAGTAGAAAATAAGAAAAAAATTGAAAGCATAGTCGAAATTGATTTACAGGAAATGAAAAAAGTGAGCAGTTTAATAAGTCCTCACAACGTCCTTGCTGTGATTAAAATTCCCGAGCCGGATCCAATGGTCAACCCCCCGGTCAATGATATATCACTTGCACTTGACCGCATTCAGGATCCAGGTAATTTGGGAACCATAATTCGTATTGCAGCCTGGTTTGGAATAGAAAATGTGTATTGTTCAAAAGACAGTGTGGATGTGTATAACCCAAAAGTGGTTCAATCAACCATGAGTGCCCTGCTCAGAGTAAATGTCAGGTATACAGATCTGTCAGAACTAACAAAATGGTATCACAAAAACTCACTTCCTGTTTATGGAACTTTTATAAGTGGAAAGAATATATTCAGCGAGGATCTACATTCTGCAGGATTAATTTTAATGGGGAATGAATCCAGTGGAATTTCAACCTGGCTTCAGGAGAACGTAACTCATCGAATTCACATCCCTCATTTTCCTGAAAGTCATGGCAGCAGAATTGAGTCCTTAAATGTAGCCTCTGCCACAGCCATTGTCTGTGCTGAATTCCGAAGAAAAATGGAAGGTCGAAGGTCGAAGGTCGAAAAGTCAAAGGAAAGATAAAAAAGGAGAAGTGCGAAGGTCTGTCTATGGAGTACACTATTCTCGGAACTCGAAACACGGAACATGGAACTCTTTAGACCCATCTCCCCATCCATCAACTCTGCCAGATCCTCACTTCGTTCGCAAACCAGCAGGTTTTTCCACTCTCCCATCGCTTATCACCTAATCATACCCTCGCCCCGTTTCCAATTTCACGTTCTGTTTTTTTTTGGAATACCGCTTCTGCACATCTTACTCCATCTACTGCAGATGAAATAATACCTCCTGAATAACCTGCACCTTCACCACAGGGGAACAAATTACTTATCTCCAGATGTGCAAGTGTTTGAGGATTCCTGGGGATTCGCACAGG
>DAOWNN010000064.1 GCA_030642585.1 Bacteroidota bacterium
GCTTCACTTCTCCGCAGAGAAATGTTATAATTCATTATTCTGTATTCAATAGGGTCTTTCAGGGGGGCATTTTTTATAACAGTAACTTTTTGGCCCTGAATAAAGCCCATTTCAATAATTCTCTTACGAAATGCACCTCTTCCCGTAACTTTTGTTATAAAGGCTGTTTCTTTTGTTTTTAGTTCTGCTAGATTCATGCGAGTCTGTTATTCCAGAACACAAAATTACAATATTCGCAAGTTCAGGCAATACCCAATTATTGGTATATTTTGTGAAAAAACTACAGTTTGTGGGATATGCGTCAAAGTTGTCGGACCATCTATCTTCGTTTCGATCCAAGCTCCGGGTGGCTCCACTCTTCGCCTTAAGTAACAAATAGCAATTAGAATTACATTTATTATTCTTCAGACTTTTTACCAAGGTCTTCAAACTCAATATTTGTGAAATTGTCAGTGTTTGTTACCTTTTCAGATGTTTTGGGGCTCTCATCCGGAATCCTGTCAAGAAGAACAGGATTGGCTTTCTTGATATACTCAATTACTTCAGTCAGTCCATCAGAGAACTTTTCAAAGTCCTCTTTATATAAAAAGATCTTATGTTTCTCAAAAAATGGTTTCCCTTCATGATTGAATCTTTTTTTACTTTCGGTAATGGTCAGATAATAATCATTTCTACGAGTGGCCTTTACGTCAAAAAAATAAGTTCTTTTTCCCGCTCTTACAGCTTTTGAGAAAATGTCCTGTCTTTCATAATTATCATTTCCCCCTTTTTTCTCAATTGCATCTTCCATACTTAAATTATTTTATTGTTAAGGCTTTATACTTATGTTCAAAAGTAAAAAATAAAATTTAATATTCACCAACTTTTACTTCTATGACTTTTTCAGAGAACTCATTTTTGCATTTTACATGGATATCTTTTATTTATTTTGCTGATGAAATAAAAGATAGTACTTTTGTGAGGTTTTTAAAAGTTCTTTTAAGATAATGATTAACAGAAGGTTGTTGAGAATCAAGCTGCTTCAGGCATTTTATGCTTATACAAAAAGAGATAATGATTCAATTAGTTATGCCGAAAAGGAGCTGCTCCATAGCATAGAAAAGTCATTTGACTTGTATTATCTCCTACTGCTTTTACTGGTCGATATTATTGATTATGCCGGGACAAGAATTGAGCTAGCACGGCAGAAAAAAATCCCAACACAAACTGACTTGAATCCAAATACAAGGTTTATAGATATCTGGTTTGTAAAAGAACTTCGGGATCATAGTATATTTAAGAGGGAAGTTAGGAACAGGAGTCTCAGCTGGTCAAATAGTCCGGAGTTGATTAAAACATTATTTCTGGAAATAAAGGAGTCAAAGGCCTATAATGAATTCATGTCTTTAGAGAAGAGTAACTTGCAGAGTGACAAGAAACTATTGGTAAGTATTTTTACAGAAATTATTGCCCCTTCCAATGACCTTTGCCAGATACTTGAGGATCAAAGCATATATTGGAATGATGATTCTGCATTTATTGTTAGCAGAATACTTAAAGACATAAAAAAGTCAAATCAGGGGAATTTAAGCACAGCAGAGGCAGGAATGGTGTTTAAAGAAAAGGATGACGAATTTTATGTGAAGAATTTGTTTAGAAAAGCTATTCTTCACCAGGAGCAATACAAGGGATTAATTGAAAAGTATGCAAAGAACTGGGATGTGGAAAGAATTGCACTGATGGATGTTTTAATCATGGAGCTTGCACTGACAGAAATTGTAGAGTTTTCAAATATACCTGTAAAAGTAAGTTTGAATGAATATATTGAAATTTCAAAGACCTATTGCTCAAAGAACAGCCCTAACTTTATTAATGGAATACTGGATAAGATAATTGATCAGCTAAAAAAAGACGGGAAAGTTGTTAAAGAAGGAAAAGGTTTAATAGGGGAACTCCCAACATAAGTATCAATTATATTGTACATTCAGGCAAAAACATTTTACTTTGCACGCGGAGGAATATTATAATGAGGACTAGAGAATTAATAGTATTGTTATTGCTTGTTTTATCAATAGTTGTTATCTCTTGTGCCCGTGATAAAGGGGAGGCTGGATTAGATGCTAATGCACTAAATACTGATAGTACAGGTGATATTCCACAAATTGAATTTCTTAATGAATTTCATGATTTTGGAAGAATAATAGAAGGAGAAATTGTATCATATACCTTTCAGTTTAGAAACACAGGAAAAGGAGGCTTAGTTATTACCTCAGCTTCAGCGAGTTGTGGTTGTACCATTCCAACATACAGTAAACAACCGGTAGCACCGGGTGAAACAGGCAAGCTTGAAATAGTTTTTGATTCTCATGGGAAACGTGGAATTCAGAATAAGACCATTGCCATTCGAACAAATGCAAAAAAAGGGAGGAATATACTTATAATTTCTGCTGATGTTACCGAAAAGGTAAATTGAAATATTTATGTGTAATTTTATTAATTAATTTAACAAGATTGAAAATGAGTAATTTGCTTAATGTATTACTGATGATGCCGAAAGGCGAGGGCTCAAATCCTTTGGCCCAAATTTTACCACTGGTTCTTATTATAGCTGTTTTTTATATGTTTATGATACGGCCACAAATGAAAAAACAGAAGGAATTAAAGACTTACCGTGATAGTTTGAATAAGGGAGATAAAATCGTTACTACGGGAGGCATATATGGAAAGATTGCTGATATTAAGGATCAGATAGTTCTGGTAGAGATTGCAGATAAAATCAGGATCAAAATTGACAAAAGTGCAGTATTAAAAGATTCGAGTGATATTGGTACTCAAAAATAGTATTCATAGATTGAATATATAAGTTTTGCAGCCGGTAATATTTCATAGAATTTTCGGGTTTTTAAAGAAAATCAGGAAAAAACTCGACAGGAACTTCTTCATATTTATGATATTTTTGTTCTTGTCCGGGATTTTCTGGTTGTTAAATGAATTGAGCCGGGAATCTATTGCTGATATATCTTATCCGGTTAAATATATCAATTTGCCTGGAAATAAGATGCTTGCAAATGAAGTGCCCAGGCGCTTAAGTCTGAAATTACAGGCACCTGGTTATACTTTATTAAGATTTAAATTAAGCTCCGGACTGATTCCTTTGAACCTTGATATGGAATCTTATTTTTTAAGACAGCTTCCGGGCATGAATTCTTCTGATTATTATCTATTAACGCGTGAGTTAAGAGGACGTTTTGAACGAAGACTCAGCTCTAGTATTACTATCATTGACATTCAGCCTGATTCGCTGTTTTTTAAATTTGACAGTATTATTTATAAAAGAGTTCAAGTGATTCCGAGGGTGGAATATACTATGGCAAGACAATTTATGCTTAAAACAGAGTTTCATACCATTCCTGACAGTGTTAAGGTGTCGGGACCAGGTCTTATTCTGGATACCTTAAAAGCTGTGAATACAGAAAGAATAAGTTTTAATGAATTAAATGCATCTGTTGAGCAGGAGATTGATTTATCACCTGTACCCAGAATTGAATTCAGCAGAGAAACAGTTGTACTTTCTGCTCAGGTTGAGCAGTTTACTGAAGCCAATTTGAAAGTTTCAATTGAGGCTATTAATGTCCCGGACTCTCTTGTATTGAAAACATTTCCAGGTCAGGTATCTATAAGTTGTATTGCAGGGCTGAGTGAATACGATAAAATTTCTTCATATCTATTTCAATTAGAAGTGGATTACCTGGAAATAGGTCAGACCCTGGGCGGTAAGTTAAAGGTAAATATTGCCTCATCTCCGGATTTTGTACGTTCTGTCAGGATTCATCCGATATATGTTGAGTTTATTATTGAGAAGAAATAATGTTAAGAATAGGTTTAACCGGTGGTATTGGCAGCGGGAAGTCTTATATTTCTAATATCTTCAGGCACCTGGGTGTAAAGGTTTTTGATGCAGATGAAATAGCAAAAAGAATACTTGATAGTAATCCTGGAGTAAGGATTAAACTATCTGATTTATTTGGAGAGGGTATATATATAGAAGGGAAGTTTAATCGCCAGGAAGCAGCGAAAAGAGTTTTTAAGGATGCGGAACTGTTAAGGAAAATGAATGCGATTGTTCATCCTGAAGTATTAACCAGCTTTAATTCCTGGGCTGAATCTTATTCTTCTTTCCCCTATGTTATGAAAGAGGCAGCTATTATATTTGAATCTGGTGCCAATAAATTTCTGGATGCAGTAATTAATATATCTGCCCCTGAGGACATGAGGATCAGAAGAGTTATGGTACGGGATAGTGCCAGCAGGGATGAGGTGATAGCAAGGATGGGGCACCAGTGGAGTGAAAAGGAGAGAATTGATATGGCGGATTTTGTACTGGTGAATGATGAGAAAAGTATGTTAATCCCACAAATTATTGAGATTCATAATGCACTAACATGATTTAAAAATGGCGAAATTTGGAAAATGGATTGCAGGGGGATTGGGATGGGCTTTCTTAGGTCCTATTGGCGGTATATTAGGCTATACTCTCGGGGCACTTTTAGAGGGGAGCCCTAATTTGAAAGTCCAGGCTACTACAAGGACTACAAAAGGGGCATTTGCTATGAGCATGCTTGTATTAATGGCAGCCGTAATGAAAGCAGATGGGAAAGTTTTACGTTCTGAACTGGAATTTGTAAAGCAATATCTTGCAAGAGCTTTTGACCCGGAATCTGCAAAGGAAGCTCTAAGCATGCTTAAAAGCATTCTGGATCAGGATATTCCTGTAAACGATGTTTGCAGGCAGGTGAGGCAGAATATGGACTATTCATCAAGATTGCAGCTTCTTCATATTTTATATGGACTGTCAGATGCAGATGGGAGTGTTAACAAAAGTGAACTGGATATGATTCAAACCATTGCTTCACAATTGGGAATTTCTGCAAAAGATAATGATTCTGTTAAATATATGTTTGTTCCGAAAACAGATTCAGCTTACAAGATACTTGAAATTGATCCTGATGCAAACAATGATGAAGTTAAAAAGGCCTACAGAAAAATGGCTATAAAATATCATCCTGATAAAGTTAATCACCTGGGTACGGATTTCCAGAAATTAGCTAACGAAAAGTTTAAAAAGGTGAATGATGCATATAGTAAGATAAAAAAGGAAAGAAATATTGCCTGAAGAATACATATTTTTGAATATAAATTAAATAACGAAAATGGAGCTAAAAGACATAATGGCGATTTCGGGAAAGCCCGGTTTATTCAAATTCATTTCCCAGGGGAGAAATGCAATGATTGTTGAAAATCTTGAAAATATGGCGCGTACAAGTGCTTTTGCTACAGATAAAATTAGTGCACTTGAGGATATTGCAATATTCACGGCTGAAGCAGAGGAACCGCTGAAAAAAGTATTTCAAGCTATTTTTGAATTGGAAAATGGGGCGGAAGCTATTTCTCATAAGTCCTCACAAGATGAATTAAAAAATTATTTTGTAAAAATTTTACCTGAATATGATAAGGATAGAGTTTATGTATCTGACATAAGAAAACTGATTCAATGGTACAATATTTTGTGCAGATTAGAATTACTGGACTTCACTGATGAAAAGGAAGAGGATTCATGGACCGATAAAAAAGAAAATTCTACGGAGCAAAAGAAGACAGGAGAAAAAAAATCTTCCAAAACTACCGTAGGAAAAAAGAAAGATGAAAAGAAATAAACCCACTGTTAAAGATATTATCCATCCGGAGCTTAAGGTAAAATCAAAAAGAACATTCGTTTCTGTAAAGCTTGAAATTGAATCGTGGAAATCAGTACAGCCCTATTTTGAAGAACTACATTCAAGAAAAATTCAAACTATAGCTGAGCTGGAAAGGTGGCTTAGAGACAGGAGTGAGCTTTTATCAGTTTTAGAGGAGGATCTTGCCTGGAGGTATATCCGCATGAATTGTGATACATCTGACAAAAACCTGGCTGAGGGATATATTGAGTTTGTTAGCAAGATTGAACCCGAGATATCAAGGTATTCGAATCTCCTTGATCATAAATTTCAGAATACTCCCGTAAAGGAGAAACTTGATTCCAGGAAGTATAAAGTATTTGTGCGTGCTTTAGCAAAACGAATAGAAATATTCAGGGAAGAGAGCATACCGCTTATTTCTGAGCTGCAAGTTGAGGAGCAGGAGTATGGTAAAATTTCTTCGGAAATGTCAATTCCTCATAAGGGCAAAGAAATAACTTTGCAGGAAGCTGCTAACTTCATAAAAGATCCGGACAGGGATACTCGTGAGGAATATTATAGAAAGATCAATGAAAGAAGGCATAAGGACGCAACCAGGATGCAGGATCTTTTAAGCTCTCTGATCACAAAACGGCAACAAATAGCAAGGAATGCAGGTTTCAATGATTTTCGTGATTATAAATGGGCCGATTTGGGGAGGTTTGATTATGATGTGAAAGATGTTGAGCAGTTCCATGAATCCATACGAACTGAAATTTGTCCTCTGACTGAAAAAATTTTAGAGAAAAGAAAAGAAAAATTGTCTCTTGATATCTTAAGACCCTGGGATCTGGATGTTGATTCTGACTTAATGCCACCTTTAAAGCCATTTAAAGATGTTGATGAGTTTGTATCGAAAACCATCCAAAGTTTCCGAAAAATTAATCCCAGCTATGGGGATAATATTGCACGAATGAGTGAGGGTGGATTTCTTGACCTTGAATCTCGTATTGGAAAAGCTCCGGGAGGATTTAATTATCCATTATACGAAAGCAATATCCCTTTTATCTATATGAATGCAACAGGGAATCTTCGGGATCTGGAAACAATGTTTCATGAAGGTGGGCATGCAATACATAGCTTTTTAAGTTCAAAGCAGAATCTGGTTGAATATAAGGAGTTACCTGCGGAGGTAGCTGAGCTTGCTTCCATGTCTATGGAACTGATTTCTATGGACCAGTGGCACATATTTTTTGACTCAAAGACTGATCTGCTACGGGCTAAGCGAAGCCAATTGGAAGGGGTAATTCAGGTATTGCCCTGGATTGCATCTGTAGATAAGTTTCAGCACTGGCTTTATACAAATCAGGATCATTCAATTGAGAAAAGAAATCATGCATGGTTAGAAATAATGAATGAGTTTGGAAGTAAAATCGTTGACTGGAGTGGACTGGATCAGCATCTTACACTGATGTGGCAGAAGCAACTTCATATTTTCGAGGTGCCTTTTTATTATATCGAATATGGAATGGCACAGCTGGGTGCTATTGCAATGTGGAAACAGTATAAGGAGAATCCAGAGGGGGCCCTGATAAATTATGAAAAAGCACTTTCTCTGGGGTATTCAGTACCAATTCCTGAGATTTATAATGCAGCCGGAATTTCCTTTGATTTCTCAGTTAGTTACGTTCAGGAACTTATGAGATTTATTGCAGATGAACTTGCCAGCTTGGAGGAAGCAGAATAGAGACAATTGTCATATACTCACTTCGTTCGTGTCATAGGTTCGCTTCGCTTACGTCATTCACTCCCTACGTTCGTGTCATAACAGAACATTTCTTGTTTCATGACTCCAGCGGAGTCGCATTAATTTGATTGATGCTCGAATAATCTGTAAATTCACAAGCATTGAAGTGCAATATTTAAATAATAGTGTCATGCTGAACTATCTCACTACCGAGGGAGTAATCCTGCCTGCCGGCAGGTTATTTCAGCATCTCTTTGCCAGGTAAAAGATTCCGAAACCTGCCTGTCCGGCAGGCAGGCAAGCCTGTCCCGAGTTTATCGAGGGGTTCGGAATGACGAACTCGACAATATCATCTTGACATGACACTAGATGAATTTGGTATTGAATATAATCCAGCATACTTATTTGATTTTAATGTCCAGTAAATGCGACTCCCCTGGAGTCGGTAATATTTACTCATTTTATTTCTACAATCATTTGATCCCTCCGGGATCATAGAAATTCAATGTAAAATGATAACTAAATACCTTTTATTTCTTGATTCAGAAAGAGTCACACCTTTTTTGAAATGCATGACCCAAATTGCAATTTGTATAACTTTAATACGCTGATAATCAGAGATGGGTCTTGAAGTAGTTCGTGATGCGCGCAAAACAGGAACATTGTATGACACCGTGCGATAACTGTTTGACTTATATCAGAATTCCATTCTTTTAAAAACTCTGTCAGGACTTCACTTTACTTCCTGCCTGGCTGTTAGGCATGGCGTTCAGACACTGACAGGTTTTTTTACTTTTTATATTCTTCTTTTGCCTTTTCCCAAAGAATATCCATTTCTTCCAGGTTTAGATCTGTGATTGTCTTTCCTGTCTTTTCTGCATGTTCTTCAATGAAACTGAATCTTTTTATAAATTTAATATTGGTTCTTTCAAGAGAATTTTCAGGATCAATCTCATACAATCTGGCAGCATTGATAAGTGAAAAGAACAGATCTCCAAATTCTTCTTCAACCGCTTTTTTATTCTTTTCATTTTTACTCCCTGATAAATTAATCATAGCGGTTTTAAGTTCCAGTATTTCTTCTTCAATCTTTTCCCAGATCTCATGCTTTTCTTTCCAGTCGAAACCCACTCCATGTACTTTTTCCTGAATTCTGTATGCTTTTACAAGAGCGGGAAGTGAAATGGGAACACCTGAAAGAACGCCTTTTCTCCCTTCTTTGAGTTTTAATGCTTCCCAATTCTCCTTAACATCATTTGCATTTTTTACAACTACATCACCATAGATATGTGGATGTCTGTGAATAAGTTTTTCACATATTCCTTCAATGACATCAAATATTTCAAAAGAATTTGTTTCAGAGGCAATTTTAGAGTAAAATACGATATGTAAAAGCAAATCTCCAAGTTCCCCTTTAATTTCATTCATGTCATTTTTCAGGACGGAATCTCCAAGTTCATATGTTTCTTCAATAGTAAGCTTCCTAAGACTATCCATTGTCTGTTCCCGGTCCCATGGACAGTCTTGCCTTAGATCATCCATTATTTTCAGTAAACGCCCAAACTCTTTTAAGGGGTCTTTTTCACCTTTTTCCTTCATGTAAAAAATGGTTTTATTTATTCTTGAATACTATACGAATACTTGAACTGGTTTCCAATCCCAGCAAATCTGCGGCATTTCCCTGGTTGATGGCAACTTCCAGCAGGTTTATAGAATTAAAAATGGCAAGGATCTCACCATTGCTTGTTTCATTATAGTTTGAGTTAAGACTTGTGATCTTATAGTGA
>DAOWNN010000099.1 GCA_030642585.1 Bacteroidota bacterium
AAAACTGAAATTTATGTACCTTGATCCCAGGCAGGCAATTGGCGTCTTTGATTCCGGCGTGGGCGGATTAACCGTTGCACATGCTATCAAACAAATACTTCCAGACGAAAGATTAATCTATTTTGGAGATACAGCACACCTTCCCTATGGAGATAAATCAAAAGATTCTATTATCCGGTATTCAAAGGAAATTGGTAGATTTTTCATCGAAAAAAAATGTAAGATCATTCTTATTGCCTGCAATTCAGCTTCGGCGGTTGCCTATGAAGAAATGAGCAGGGAGTTTGATGGGCAGGCAATGGTGCTGAATGTAATCGATCCGGTAGTAAGTTATTTAAAAGACAATTACGAAAAAGGGAAAGTTGGAATTATCGGAACCAAAGCAACTATAAATTCAGGCAGCTATGAAACAAGGATAGAGAAAGAATGTAAAACTTTGATGCCGGTTTCCCTGGCTACTCCTCTTTTTGTTCCCATGATTGAAGAAGGATTTATTTTTGATGATATCAGCAATGCTATAATCCGGGCATATCTTTCCAACCAGGTTCTTACAAATATTGATGCCCTGATCCTTGCTTGTACCCACTATCCTATTATTAAGAACCAGATAAGTAAGTTTTTCAGTTTCAATGTTGAGATACTTGATTCTGCAAAAATTGTAGCTGAAGAGCTAAAACTAATCCTAAAAGAAAAACATCTTCTCAATCCCGACCCAGGAGGGAAAAATGAGTTTTATGTCTCTGATTTTACCAATAATTTCCAAAATATAGCCAAAATGTTTTTTGAGGAGAAAATTAACCTTAAAAAGGTAAATCTCTGGGAATAAGAGTTTAAGATTGTTTAGAGTTCAAGAATGTTCTGTGGTTCGGGTTCTCATGTCTGGGAAGCTAGTGTCAAGTTAAGACTGCTGTTTCCTGTGGTCATACTGAATTGAGCAAAGCAGTCTCATAGCTTTGCGTCTTCTTTGCATTCCTCTGCGTAATCTCTTTTCCCGACTACTGACTGTCAACTGGGTCTTGGGTACTCCCTGATTCAGGTTAAATTGAGCTTGGGTCTATTGCGAACCGGCTTTAGCCGGTGTGGCAATCTGCTATAGATTAGTACAATGCTTAAGAGATCTCTGTTAAGATTTTGGTAGTATAGAAAGATTTTCAGTGCATTCGTCTTCCATTTGTGCATTAGTGGCTTCTATCTTTTTTCTTCCAACATTCCATTATACCATTATTCCTTTGCCTCTCACCTCTTCTTAAATCATCTCTCTCTACCTTGGTTTTGCGGTCCGAAACAGTATCTAATTATTATTTTGCGTTTCGATCCGGACCTCTTTTGGGGTGTTCCCTTTTTACACCAGGCTAAAGCCCGGTGCTATTTTTCTTGGGACACACTTTTCTTCAATCACCTCTTTTTTCGCCCCGTCGCTCTATCGCTCCCTCACTTATTTTTCTTGTCTTTCAACCTTCATCCTTCAGCCTTCTTCTTGTCTTTGCGGTTCTCTGCGTCTTCTTTGCGCCTCTTTGCGTAACAATTCTTTTCTTTAACCCTGATGCATACTAAAAAAAAGATTTTGCGAACCGGCCCCTCGGCAAGCTTGGGACAGGCGGTAAGCTTGTTGAGAACTATACAGCACTATTCTTTCCTCTTCCCACTTTAATCTTTTTCCTTTTATCTTCTTTGTCCGCCGTAGCCTTTTTCAGGCGTAGGTGGATATCCTTTATCTGCCTTCATCTATACCAATCCGAATACATCAGATAATTATTGGCAATCCGCTCTATCATTTCTTTGGTTTGCCTCTCATTTACAAATTTAATTTTTTTTGCCGGAACGCCACCATAAATACTACCGGGTTCAACAATGGTATTTTCAAGTACTACAGAACCGGCAGCTATTATTGAATTTTCTCCAATACGGGCAAAATCCATAATAATTGCTCCCATTCCTACCAATACATTGTCTTCAATTGTGGCTCCGTGGATAATAACATTGTGCCCTATGCTGACATTATTACCCATTTCAATTACAGATTTTTTATAAGTAGTGTGCAGAATAGCTCCATCCTGAATATTAACCTTGTTTCCAAGTCTGATGGAATTTACATCTCCACGGATAACGGCCTGAAACCATACCGAGCAGTTATCACCCATGATCACATCACCGATGATACTTGCATTCTCAGCAAAAAAACATCCCTTTCCATATTTCGGTTCAAATCCTCTGAGGGGTAAAATGAGTGCCATTGACTTAATATTTTAAATTTTTGTTATTAATACCTGCAAATATCTGCATAAGTGTGTTAAAAAATATATAATAAATGAATTTTCCTGTTTGAAAATAATTAATTTTGTCAAGGAAATAAACCAATTGTTTTAAATATATTATTAGAAATGCATATAAGTGGGAAATTCCTTCATGTGCATTTGTTTTTTAAAAGACCTCTAATTAAAAATTTCTTATAACGATGAATAATAAAAAAGAAGTTGTTGAGCTTGAGGAAGTTGTGATACGATTTTCGGGAGATTCCGGAGATGGAATGCAGCTGACAGGAACCTTATTCTCAACCACTTCCGCACTTGTTGGAAATGACTTTTCCACATTTCCAGATTACCCTTCAGAAATCAGGGCTCCACAGGGTACAGTAGGCGGGGTTTCCGGCTTCCAGGTTCATTTCGGACATACAAAGATCTTTACTCCCGGAGATTTCTCAGACGTTCTGGTGGCTATGAACCCGGCTGCATTGAAAGCCAATAAGAAATGGATGAAACCAGGAAGTATCGTTATACTCGACAGGGATAGTTTTGATGAAAAAGGTATTAGCAAAGCAGGTTATACCGGAGATCCAATTAAGGAAGAAAAGCTTGATAAATTTAATATTATCAGGGCTCCCATATCAACGCTTACAAAAGAAGCTGTAAAAGATATGGGCCTGGATGTAAAAACTGTGCTTAGAAGTAAGAATATGTTTGCCCTGGGTATGGTTTACTGGCTGTATAATCGTCCGCTCAATCATACAGAAGAGTTTATTCAGACAAAATTCAAAAAAAAGCCAGCAATTATTGAGGCCAATATAAGGGTTCTCAAGGCAGGTTATAACTATGGCGATACCATTGAGGCAATGACTCCTTCCTATACGGTGTCTCCTGCGAAAATTGAGAAAGGAACCTATCGTAACATTAATGGGAATCAGGCTACTGCCTGGGGATTACTCGCAGCTGCAGAAAAATCAGGACTGAATCTTTTTGTAGGATCCTATCCTATTACGCCTGCCACGGTCATCCTTGAGGAGCTGGCCGCAAGAAAAGATCTGGGTGTTAAGTCTTTTCAGGCAGAGGACGAAATTGCAGGCATCTGTACCACTATCGGAGCCAGTTTTTCCGGATTACTTGGAGTAACATCTACGTCAGGTCCGGGATTAGCCCTTAAATCTGAAGCCATTGGCCTGGCAGTGATGGCTGAACTGCCTATTGTGATCGTAAATGTTCAGCGCGGAGGCCCTTCTACGGGATTACCTACAAAAACCGAACAGGCAGATTTGATGCAGGCACTTTACGGACGAAACGGTGAAAGTCCGGTAGTGGTTATGGCCGCCAGTACCCCTTCAAATTGTTTCGATTATGCTTTCCAGGCTGCGAAAATTGCCCTCGAATACATGACTCCGGTGATCCTTCTTACAGACGGCTTTATTGCTAATGGATCTCAACCCTGGCGCGTACCTTCCATGAAAGATTACCCCAGGATTAAGACCCGCATTGTAGCTGCCGGTGCCGATAATTATAAACCCTATGCCAGAGATGTTGAAACCCTGGCAAGAAACTGGGCCACACCCGGAATGAAAGGAATGGAGCATAGGGTGGGAGGTCTGGAAAAAGATTTTCTGAAGGGTTCCGTATCTCATGATCCGGTGAATCATCAGAAAATGGTAGATATAAGAGAAGAAAAAGTGGAAAGAGTAGTTCAGCAGATCCCTGATCTTGAAGTGAGTGGTGAGAAGGAAGGAGACTTGCTTGTGATAGGTTGGGGAGGCACCTTTGGCCACCTGCATTCTGCAGTGCAGGAAATGCAGGATGAAGGGAAAAAGGTAAGCCTGGCACATTTCCATCATATTAAACCTTTACCCGGAAATGTGAAGGATGTTATGAAAAAGTTCAAGAAAATAATTGTTTGCGAATTGAATATGGGTCAGTTTGCTAATTATTTGAGAATGAAACAACAGGAATTTACGTATGCACAGTTCAACAAAGTACAGGGACTGCCTTTTACAGTAGCTGAACTGAAAAATGAATTTAATAATTTACTGGAGGACTAGGGTAATGGAAGAGCAAACAACAAAGCTGACATTTAAAGATTTTAAAAGTGACCAGGAAGTTCGCTGGTGTCCGGGATGTGGTGATCACGCAGTATTAAACTCTGTTCAACGTGCCATGGCAGAACTGGGACGGGATAAAGAGGACTTTGCACAGGTTTCAGGGATCGGATGTTCCTCCCGTTTTCCCTACTATATGGATACATTCGGATTCCATGGTATTCATGGTCGTGCTGCAGCCATTGCAAGTGGCGTGAAGGTGGCAAATCCAGGACTAAGTGTATGGGAAATTACCGGTGATGGCGATGCCCTTGCTATTGGTGGGAATCATTTTATTCACTTGATTAGGAGAAATATCGATATTAATCTTCTCCTGTTCAATAATGAGATCTATGGACTGACCAAGGGACAATATTCACCAACCTCCAAAAAGGGAACTACTACCAAGACTTCTCCTTTTGGAACCATTGAAACCCCGTTTCATCCCGGAGAACTGGTAATTGGAGCCCAGGGAAAGTTTTTTGCACGGACAATGGATAATAATATAAAATTATCTACCGAAGTGTTTGTTGAGGCAGCTAAGCATGATGGAACATCGGTTGTGGAGATCCTTCAGAATTGCGTGATTTTCAACGACAGAGTCTATGCCGAAATTAACGATAAGGAAGTTAGGGAAGAGCGTCAGATTGTTTTAAGACATGGTGAAGCTATGATTTTTGGTAAAGAACGCGATAAAGGACTTATCCTGGATGGCTTAAAACTTAAAGTTGTGAAGATCGGGGAAAACGGAATTACCGAAAAAGATATTTTGGTGCATAAAGAGAATGAGAATAATCCAGGACTTCATATGATGTTGGTTAATATGAGGTGGCCAAATTACCCGGTTGCTTTCGGAGTTATTCGTTCGGTAAATGCTCCAACTTACGATATGGCTATGGAAGCTCAGATAGCAAAAATACAGGCCGAATCTTCTATCAAAAATATAGACGACCTGCTCCATAGCGGAAATACCTGGGAAGTCTGATAAATTTAAGCTTTCGGGTTTTAGGTATCTTAAAGAGGTCTCACATTTGACATTATACATTTGACCTCTGACATTTGACATCCTGTCTTACTTCTCACTCTTCGACTTTCGACCTTCGACTCTTTTATCTTCTTCGTCCGCCGTAGCCTTTTTCTGGCGTAGGTGGATATCTTTATACTTTAATCTTTTATCTTTATAAAGCTTAACTTTAAAGTTCATTGATATATTTATATTATCTAACCAATTGTCCCTGAATCCATGGCTGAATTTATTAAATCGGAAAGGAATATTAGAAAGCTTCTTGCAGAAAAAACTTACAACCTGCGGGAACTGGCCTGTATCAATGAGCTGAGTGGTATCATAAGTCTTGGAAAATCTATCGATGACACCTTACAGAACATTGCTTATAAGATCCCACAATCAATGGAAAATCCCAGGAATTTTGGGGCAACTATTATCTACGATAAGAAAGAATACAAAAGTTCTGATTTTAAATCTCCAAAAGTTTCAATTTTTTCAAAATTTTCTGCCATTGATGATAGCAGGGGGAAGGTAATTCTTTATAATCTGTATGAACCAGGGAAAGGAAAAGTCTTTGGCCATGAGGAAGAGAGATTTTTGTCAAGTGTTTCTTCACTGATTGCAGAATACTTAAACTCTTTTAGGGCAAGGCAAGTATTGAAATCCAGGGACAGGGAAGGAACTGTAAGCATAAAAGATAAGAATAGCGGGAAAAACTTAAGCACGCAACAACTGCTGCAAAAATTTCTCGACCGGCATAATTCCGAGAGAAATCTTTTTCATGAATTGATGCCCTTTAAAGTTAAGGAGGTGCTGTTGATTGCCAATCTTTATGATGCCTATATTATTGAGGGCGAAGGCAGATTCTCTGACCATATACTTGGAGAATATCATCAGATGAATCTTACTGTTATGCCCCGGGTAACCGGTGTGTCATCAGAAAAGGAGGCTCTGAAAAGACTGGGTAGGCGACATTTCGATATTATAATTATTATGGTTGGGGTGGATAAAAAAACTCCTTTGAAGATATCTGAAAGAATTAGCAGGGATTATCCGTACATCCCAACCTATCTCCTGCTGAATAATAATGGTGATATTGCCGGCTTAAAGGAAAATCAAAAGGAAAGCCTGCTTCCTTCAAACCTGTTTGTATGGAACGGCGATTCTAAAGTCTTTTTTGCAATGCTTAAACTGCTTGAAGACCTGGTGAATGTAGATAATGATGTCAGACTTGGGGTTACGAAAGTTATCTTGTTGGTGGAAGACAATCCCATTTTTTACTCCAAGTATTTATCTATTCTTTACTCCCTGGTATTGGAGCAAACAAGAGAATTGATTGAAGATGTCAGCAAGGATGATTTGTATAAGGTCTTAAAATTACGTGCCAGACCAAAAATAGTTTTAGCAAAAACTTATGAAGAGGCCGTTGATGTCATCCGGAATTTAGGTGATTTTCTGTTATGTGTGATTTCAGATGTTAGATTCCCAAGGAAAGGAGAACTTTCTAAAACGGCCGGATTTGACCTGATAAGGCACGTGAAGAAGAAATTTGAGAATCTGCCTCTTGTTCTTCAATCTTCAGAACCTGAGAATGAAAAGAAGGCCAGGGAGTTGAATGTTCATTTTATGAATAAAAATTCTGAAACCCTGCTTCAGGATTTGAGGTCATTTATAAAGATTCATCTTGGCTTTGGAAACTTTGTGTACAGAGACCCTGATGGGAAAGAAATTGCCGTAGCCCGCTCAATGGAGGAATTTGAAAATTATCTGCTAACTATTCCCGAAGAATCCCTGGTTTATCACGCCATGAAAAATCAGTTTTCTATGTGGCTTATGGCCCGGGGGGAGTTTGAAATTGCTAAACTTATTTATCCATTAAGAATACAGGATTTTAAGAATCTTAACGAAATGCGGGAGGTCATGATTGAGATCCTTAGAGAAAGGGTCAGGGACCGGGATCGCGGGAAAATTCTGCAATTTAATGAAAGTGCAATTCTTGATGAAAGTAATATTGTAAGTATGGCCGCTGGTTCCCTGGGCGGTAAAGGCAGGGGACTGGCATTTGTGAATACTCTTATTTATAATTTCAATTTTTCAAACCTTATTGAAGGCATTCATATTCGTACTCCCAAAACTGTGATTATTGGTACCGACGAGTTTGATCAGTTTATGCATAACAATAAGCTTTATGACCTGGTGCATGAAGAAAAGGAGTATAAGATCATTCAAAAGTATTTTCTAAAGGCAAAGCTTTCTCCCGGTCTTGAGAAAAAGATAAAAACATTTTTGAAGCTTATTAGGAAACCAATAGCTGTTCGGTCTTCCAGTCTTCTTGAAGATTCTATCAGTCAGCCCTTTTCAGGAATCTTCAACACCTTCCTTTTACCCAATAACAATGCTAATTTTAATACCAGGTACCGGCAAACAGCCAATGCTATTAAAATGGTGTATGCCTCTATT
>DAOWNN010000144.1 GCA_030642585.1 Bacteroidota bacterium
ATGTTTATACTATCAATGTTAAATCCCGGCGAATAAGCTACCTGATAAAAAGCAATAGCTTTCTTCGCCATGAAATTACATAGCTAAACTTCGAATTGTTTACAAACAAGCTCTATTTAACATAATATTGTAAGAAAAATGAAAATATTTATAGATTTACTCCCCGGGATAGATATTTAAAACCAGTATCTTTACAGAAATGAGTCAAATAGAAAAATATTGCATAATTGTTGCCGGGGGTGAAGGAATACGGATGAAAACAAAAGTTCCAAAGCAATTTTTGTTGTTATCCGGGAAACCGGTTTTATTATGGAGTGTTTTGGCTTTTCAGTCTTATGATCCTTCAATTAAAACGATTATTGTTTTGCCCGGAGAATATATTTCAGATTGGGAGATATTATCTGAAGAATATAATTTGCCTGAATCAACAATAATTGTCAGGGGAGGGGAATCTAGATACCATTCTGTAAAAAATGCAGTTAACAAACTTCCCGATACTGGTCTTGTTGCGATTCATGATGGTGTTCGGCCGCTGATTTCTAAAAAGTTAATTTCCCGGTGTTTTGATTTAACAGAAAAAAGAGGGAATGCAATTCCGTTTATCCCAATCCCGGACACTATGCGACAATTGGCAGACGACAAGAATGTTTCTGTAGATCGAAATCAATATGTGCGCATTCAAACCCCCCAGGTGGTGGATATAAAAACATTAAAAAAAGCTTTTCATCAGCCCTGGCACAAGAATTTTACAGATGAATCGAGGATGCTTGAAAGCATGAAAATTCCAATTTACCTGCTTGAAGGAGAGGAAGAGAATATTAAAATCACAAACAAAAGCGATCTTGAGCTTGCCCGGTATTACCTGGATCATAGGGTTGAAAAGCAGGCCTAATTTAATCCTACTTCGCGTTCCGCTTGCGCCACCGCTAAAGCTTTAGGCGACACGCGGTCGGCGGACGAGAAGAATGGTTTAATTCCTCGGAGTTCTACTCTGAAATGAGAGGTTCAGGGTTCTACCCTGAGATCTCATACCTTTGATTTTCAGAGAGAGTCACCACAAGCTGTGAGTGGTTTTGTATAACAAAGCTCATGGTTCGTTTATTAACCTGCCCCTCCGATATTTCATCTCTGGCATTGGATGCTGCGTGAAAACAATAGAATTATACTATCAGTTCTTATGTTGAAAAAGCCTAAAATATTTGGTGTTTTAAAAAATTGTTATAAACTTTGGAAACTTTTTACCCAATAAACGTTTCCTTGGTTTTATGAAAATACAATTACTCTTATGGATATGAAATTTGAGAACCTGCTAAAAAAAGTAAATGATCTTTATTCCAGATATGGGATAAGGAGTGTTACTATGGAGGATGTTTCACGGGAATTGGGAATTTCTAAGAAAACGCTATACCAGTATGTAAAAGACAAGGAAGATCTGGTAGACAAGGTGATGATGTATGAATTCTCAATTAAAAGAAGTTTTGTGGAGAAGGGAGATTCACGAAATGCTATTGAAGATCTTTTCTTTTTGAACAATAAGATTAATAAGATCATAAAAGAAACCAACCCTTCTAAAATGTATGATTTGCGGAAATATCATCCTGTGGTTTTCGAAAAAACTGCTAAGCTTAAAAGGGAAAAAACCATGAATGTGATGATTCAGAATTTCAGGAAAGGGAAAAGCGAGGGCTTATACCGCAAAGACTTCGATGAAGAAATTCTTGCAAAAATGTATGTTCTGAGAATGGACAGGGTTTCTCATGATGATGTAGTAAGCATTTCAGAATTCACTTCTGCTAAATTTATATATGAAATATTCATATATCATATTCGGGGAATAGCAAGTGATAAAGGAGTAAAATTTCTTGAAAACAATTTAGATAAAATTCTTCCAGGAGAATAAAAACACACATAGAATGAAACATAAATTTTTGAAGAATAGCATAATTATAATGATTTGGGTTGCCGGTTGGCTTGCACATGCCCAGGAAGAGGTGCCAGGAAGGAGTTTCACATTAAAAGAAGCACAGGAATTTGCCCTTGAAAATAATTTAAACATTAGTAACGCCAGGATGGACGTTGAACATGCTCAGAATTTGATCTGGGAGAATACTGCAATCGGACTTCCCCAGGTGAACAGTAGCATTAATTATAACAACAATCTAAATCTGACGACATCTTTACTACCGGCAGAAATTTTCGGGGGTACTCCTGGTGAGATGATAGAAGTGCAATTTGGCACACAGCACAACGCTACAGCATCAATTTCTGCCAGTCAGTTAATTTTTAGTGGTCCATATATAGTTGGCCTTCAGGCAGCTAGTATTTTTAAAAAATCAACAGAACAATCTCTGGTTAAGAAAGAAATTGAAATCAAAGAATTGATTGCCCGAAATTATTATCTGGCACTTCTTGCTGAAGATAGCTATAGCATTATTGACAGCAATGTTCAAAACCTCTCATATTGCAGAGCACCCAATTGGTACAAGTATTTATGCCAGCGACACTTTTGCTGTTCAGCTTGAGAATGATTTGATAAGGATTCTTGAACCGGATAAAGAAATAATAAAATCAATTTTAACCACTGTAGGGAAGGGCTCTCCAGATGATTTTAGTGTTGGGGATGAGGCACATAAGTCTATTACGACAATTGATTTTGTTGATTTTCAATATCGAAATGGGAAAAACACCTCCTCTGTTTTGGCTCGCTTAAGTGAAGAATTTATTGGCAAATATCCAGGTGTTTTAATTTCACTCGGAAAATCAAGTATGGGGCCACCTGCAGGGAAAGCCATAAATATTGAGGTAAGCGGAGAGAATTTCAAGGAACTTATTAAAATTACAGATTCGGTGAAAACCTTTATTGAGAACGCACATATTCCGGGAATTGAAGGACTTAAAACCGATCTGGATGTTGGTAAACCTGAACTGGTTGTAAAAATTGACAGAAACAAGGCCAGGAGATTTGGACTTAGCACCAGTCAGATAGCTATGAATATCAGGACCTCCTTATTTGGAAAGGAAATTTCTGATTTTAAGGTTGGAGAGGATGAATATCCA
The DNA here is from genome assembly GCA_030642585.1 of Bacteroidota bacterium. GTDB lineage: Bacteria > Bacteroidota > Bacteroidia > Bacteroidales > VadinHA17 > JAYEGO01. Next base: position 3,058 of record DAOWNN010000144.1, read on the forward strand.
ATTGTTGTCAGGCTTAAAGACGAGTACCGTTATAATGTTTCCTCTCTTATGAACCAGGAAATTTTATTTCATGAGGACGGTGAAGATATAAAAATACCCCTTTCTGCGGTCGCATCCATTGAATATGGTTCAACCTATGGTGCTGTAAACAGAAAAGATCAGAAACGGGTTATTACTATATCTTCTAATGTGAGCGAGGGGTTTAATGCCACAAGTATAAATCAGCAAATTGCCCAGAACCTTGCCGGGTTTGAAATGCCGCAAGACTTTAAATATGAATTTACTGGTGAGCAACAAGAACAGGCAGAGTCTACGGTTTTTCTTGCCCGGGCAATGATGATTGCCGTAGTTTTAATTATTATGATCCTGGTCACCCAGTTTAATTCAGTGATTAAGCCACTGATAATCATTATGACAGTTTTGTTTAGTACGATTGGAGTGTTTGGGGGAATCGCAACTTTCAAAATGGATTTTATTGTAGTAATGATGGGCATTGGCATAGTGTCTCTGGCAGGGATTGTGGTAAACAATGGAATTGTTCTGATTGATTATATTGAGTTGCTTAAAAAAGGAAAAAGAGAAGAACTTGGTCTTGATGAAAATTCATTCCTGCCTGTTGATGTGGCAACTGCTTGTGTTATGGAGGGAGGAAAAACCCGATTACGCCCCGTTTTGCTTACAGCCATTACCACTATACTTGGGCTTATCTCTTTAGCTGTTGGACTCAACCTTGATTTTGCGTCCATGTTAAGCAATTATGAACCCCAGTTTTATATTGGGGGAGACATGGTCTCTTTCTGGGGACCAATATCCTGGACCGTAATATTTGGTCTCTCATTTGCAACTTTCCTTACCCTTATTATTGTACCTGTAATGTACCGACTGACCATTATAATTCAAAAAATGTTAATAAAATTATTTGATGCTGCAGTTGATTAGGAAACAATAAATTTGATATTTCTTTGTTTATGCAACCAATTACCAAATTTAAGTGTTTAATATAAAAAGAGAAAAATCTATAGAATTGGTTAATGTGGTAATAAAACCGGATTAATAAACAAACATTAAACATAAGGAATTTTGTCAGAATCTGTTTTTTTAATAATTTACTTGATTTGTAAGGTGTATGTTTAAGTAAAATATGTTTAATTTTAATTGCTGCTAAAATATATTATATGCCTCCGGGTAAAATCATATTAAATAAAAACAAAATCAAACTGCTTAAACAGGAAGCAGCAAATGATTTGTCTTTTATTTATTATGGTGATTTTTCAGATCAAATAAATGATGCCCTTATTCCTCTTGCAGAAGTTGTTATTGGACACAGCAATGTAGACATGAAAATTCGAAAAAGGGCATTTTATATTTTTGTTGAATGCATTCAGAATGTAAATCGCCACCATTACAAGGAAAAAAGACTAAAAACTTTTCCCAGAGAGATTTTTTCAATCAGACAAAAAAATGAAAGATTTAATATTGCCTTTGGAAATGTGCTTGATAGTTCCTTTGTGGGAGATTTGAAATCTAAAATTGATATGTTAAATCAAACCTCAGTTGAAGATTTAAATATTGAATATAAAAAAATTCTCAGAGATACAATTTTAAGTAAATTAGGAGGTGCCGGGTTGGGTCTCATTGAAGTAGCAAGAAAATCGGGTAATAAAATACAGTATAGTTTTGAACCTTTGGATGATAAACGGTCATATTTTTCTATGGAGACAAATGTAAATGAACCAGATTCGGATAAAGATTTCCATGAGTTTAAGGGTTTAGAGGATATGCGCTTATACAAAGATGTATTTCAAGGACATCAATTTGGCTTTCTTCTCAAAACAAGTGCAGATTCTTTGGCTTCACTAAAAGAGAAAAACCTTTTTTCATACTTAAACTTATTAGACAAAACATTTTTCTTCAAAGTAAAGGAACCAGAATCTTATATAAATGCAATTCTCGAAATAGTATTGAACAATTGCATGGAAAAAGGTGAAAAAGAAAATAACCTGATCTTACAATTAGAAACCAAAAAAAAGAAGAAATATTTTAATTTATGCTGGACAGGGAAGAAAGAGGGGATACAGAAATGTGCAGATCTATTATCGAAAAATTTAAATCAGGACTCTTCGCTTTCTAAACAGCAAAAAAAAGCAAGCAGTGACAAGAAGAAGCTTATTGAATTATTGACTTTGTTGCAGGGCAAAACTATTGAAAAAACAAATCTTCAACTGGCAAAAGGCTTTCCGGGTGAACAAATGCTTATTCTACAAACCCCACTTGAGATATAATGCTTTACTATTTTCTTTTTTTAAATCTGGATTTTTTCCCGGACAGCTCAAACTTCCGTTTTTTCCATTCGAGGATTCCTCCATTTAACATAAAGATATTTTGAAAACCCTGTTCCTGAAATATATGACACACCTCCAGACTTCTTGAATTTTCTTCACAGTAAATAAACAAATAAGTTTCAAGATCAAGAGTGTCAGTTAATTGTATAAGAGTCTTTTTGTCGTCAACTGAGATTGACCCGGGAATATGTTCTTTTTTAAAATCTTTATATGGCCTGACATCCAGAAGCAGTTTGTTTATTTCGGTATTAAGCCGAATATAAAATTCATCAATATTAAGTCTGGAAAAAGAAAGCACATCTGTTTGACAATATGTGTCCTGAATGAATAAGAAGGATAGAAATATAAGCAAAAAACGCATTGGAATTATCTATTGGAATTAAATCTTAAAAATACGAAAATCATTACATTATTCTGTTTAATATAACGTGAGTTCGACGTAAGGAAAACCGTGGTTTCCTACTAACATCCAGATAATCAATAACCCCAGGCTTCCTGCCGGCCGGCAGGCATGGCAGCCTGGGGTAGTTTAATTGTAATAAAAAATGAAATTTAAATAATTTTGTAATTTTCAGATGCTAATATTTATTGTTAACCCCACCCTAAAGGATGGGGTTATTGATTATCATGTGCTTAAACACAGCCTTATA